>NZ_JAQUOY010000020.1 GCF_028716865.1 Candidatus Methylomirabilis sp.
AAAGAGGCGCTGCAGCACCCGACATGGATCATGGGGAAGAAGATTACCATCGATTCGGCTACCCTCATGAATAAGGGGCTGGAAGTCATCGAGGCCAGTTGGTTCTTTTCTCTCACGCCGCAACAGATCGACGTGATTATTCATCCGCAGAGCATCATCCATTCGATGGTAGAGTTCATAGACGGGGCGATCCTGGCTCAGATGGGGGTGACGGATATGGGATTGCCGATCCTGTACGCCCTCTCATACCCTGACCGGCTTCAGACTCCACTGCCGCCCCTCGACCTGAACGCCCTGTCGGCTCTGACATTTGAACCGGTTGACCACGAGAGGTTCCCCTGCCTCGGATTCGCCTATCAGGCGCTCCAGGCGGGTGGAACCTATCCGGCCGTTCTCAACGCAGCCAACGAAGTGGCGGTAGACCTGTTTCTCTCCGGACGGGTCACCTTCCCTGACATTCCCGCCCTGATCGCTAAAGCGATGGACAGTCACCGAGGTCGCAAGATCGATTCTCTTGAAGATGCCCTGGATGCCGATCGCGAGGCTCGGAGGCTGGTTTTTGCGGCACTGCAAAACTAAGGCAAGGAGAGGGGCTTGTACGTTGGTATGATAGCCTCGGCATCTACGGTTGCTCTCAGCCTCTTAGATGTAGTCGATCCACGACCATTCCTTTCGCGTCTTGACTATCTCCTTTGGGCTGTCCTCGTCCTGGGCGCGCTCATCTTCGTCCACGAGCTCGGTCACTTCCTAGTCGCCAAGCGGGCGGGAGTCAAGGTCCTGAAGTTTTCCCTCGGTTTCGGCCCAAAGATCATCGGGCTCACGCGCGGCGGGACCGAATATCTCCTGTCCGCCATCCCGCTTGGCGGCTATGTCAAGATGCTGGGCGAGGATCCGAAGGAAGAGGTCGCCGACCCGGAAGGATCATTTTCCGCAAAACCGGTCGGGTGGCGCTCGCTGATCATCCTGGCCGGCCCTGGATCCAATCTTCTCCTTGCCGTCACCATTTTCTGGGTTGTCTTCACGGTCGGCGTCCCGACTCTCGCTACCAAGGTGGGGGAGGTGATGCAGGACTTCCCGGCGCACGAGGCCGGCGTGCTGGTCGGCGATCGGATCAAGGCGATCGACGGGCACCCCATTGAGAAGTGGGAGGAGTTGGCAACCCAGATCCATAAAAGCCCCGGGCGGCCTGTTCGTCTAACAGTCGAAAGAGCAGGAAACCGGTTTGATCTGGTAGTGGCTCCAAAGGCCACTCGTCAGAAGAATCTGTTCGGGGAGGAGCAGGAGATCGGTCTGCTTGGTATCGCGCCGGCAGAAGAGTTCCTGATCGAGCGAGCCAATCCAGTCACCGCATTTGCAAGAGCGATCTACAAGACGTACGATCTCAGCCGCCTGATCCTGCTGACCTTTGTCAAACTGATCCAGGGCGTTGTCCCGGCCAAGACGATCGGCGGACCGCTCCTTGTGGCGCAGATGGCCGGCCAGCAGGCGCGTCTGGGCATCTTGAACCTCCTGTTCTTTACGGCGCTGCTGTCCATCAACTTGGCGATCCTGAATCTGCTTCCGATCCCTATTCTGGATGGGGGGCACCTGTTCTTCTCGCTGATTGAAGCCATTCGCGGTAAACCAGTTAGTCTGCAGAAGCGAGAGATGGCCCAGCAGGTCGGATTAGCCCTGTTGGTGGCTCTGATGATTTTTGCCTTCTACAACGATATCTTCCGCCTGCTTGGAAGACAGTAACATGATTGAACGACGTGAGACGCGGCAGATTCAGGTAGGAGCAGTCAAGATCGGCGGTCACGCGCCGATATCGGTCCAGTCGATGACGAAGACCGACACGCGGGACGTCCGGGCCACGGTGGACCAGATCTGGGCATTGGAGGTGGCCGGATGCGACATCGTGCGGGTCGGTGTCCCGGTCAAGGAAGCCGCAGAAACGCTGGGCGAGATCCGCAAGCAGATCCGGATCCCCTTGATTGCCGATATCCACTTCGACTATAGGCTTGCCCTGATTGCCCTCGAACAGGGAGTAGACGGCCTCCGTCTCAACCCCGGCAACATCGGGGACCGTTCTCGTGTGGAGGAGATCGTCAAGGCAGCAGCCGAGCGAAAGATTCCGATCCGCATCGGCGTGAACGGCGGATCCCTGGAGAAAGACCTGCTGACCAGGGATGGCGGGCCAACGCCAAAGGGAATGGTGGAGAGCGCCCTACGCCACATCCGGATTCTCGAAGATCTGAACTATCCTGAGATGAAGATCTCACTGAAGGCCTCCGATCCCCTGATGATGATTGAGGCCTATCGCCTCCTGGCGGAAGAGATCGAGTACCCCCTCCATCTTGGCGTCACAGAGGCCGGAACGCCTGGGGTGGGAACGATCAGGTCGGCCGTCGGTATCGGAACACTGCTTGCCGAGGGGATCGGCGACACTATTCGGGTGTCGCTCTCGGCCGATCCCGTCGAGGAGATCAAAGCAGGAGTCGAGATCTTGAAGTCACTCGGTCTTCGAAAGGGCGGGCTGACCTTTGTCTCCTGCCCGTCTTGCGCGAGGGCCGATATCGATCTGGTTGCCATGGCCCAGGAGGTGGAGCGGCGACTGGCTGGGATCACCAAGGAAATCCACGTTGCCGCGATGGGGTGCGAGGTGAACGGACCTGGGGAGGCCAGAGCCGCCGACATCGGGGTCGCCGGTGGTAAGGGGATCGGCTGGATTTTCAAAAAGGGAGAGGTGATCCGGAAGGTCAAGGAGTCGGAGATCGCCGATGCCCTGATAGAAGAGATCAATAAGATGGTGGTAGAAGGCGACGGCCAGCCGTAAAAGCGGGAGTGGATGGCCGATCGGCGGCGAGCGAGGGAGGATGGACAATCCAATCCTCCTTTTGTTTTGGCTGATTAGATAGAGATGAAACGACGGGTGTTGCCATGCGCTGGACAAGGTCACTAATCCCAACCCTGAAAGAAGAACCAGCAGAAGCCGAAGCGATCAGTCACACGCTGATGCTCCGGGCCGGCTTGGTCCGGCAACTCGCGGCCGGGATTTACGTCTACCTACCGCTCGGGCAGCGGGTCATGGACAAGGTAAACGGTATCATCCGCGAGGAGATGAACCGGATCGGTGGGCAGGAGATTACCATGCCGATCCTGCACCCGGCCGAGTTGTGGCAGCAAACCGGACGATGGACGGCCATCGGTGAGGAGATGTTTCGGCTGCAGGATCGTGGCAAGCGTCAGATGTGCCTGGGGATGACCCATGAAGAGGTCATCGCCTGGCTTGCAGCCCGAGAAATCCGGTCATACCGGGATCTTCCGCAGATCTGGTACCAGATCCAGACCAAGCTCCGGGACGAGGCCAGGCCCAAGAGCGGTATCCTCCGGACGCGGGAGTTCCTGATGAAGGACTCCTATTCCCTTGACCGGGATGAGAAAGGGCTGGAGAGGAACTACGAGCTTCACAAGGAGGCCTACGGTCGCATCGTGACGCGGTGCGGCCTGTCCTGTCACGTCGTCGAGAGTGATCCTGGGATGATGGGCGGTGCAACCGCGCACGAATTCATGGCGCCGAGCGAGGCCGGAGAGGATGAGGTTGCCCTCTGTGAGCGCTGCCACTACTCGGCCAATGTCGAGATGGCTATCTCCAGACCGCGAAGCCCGGTATTTCCCGAATGGCCCCTCGAAGAGATCGCCACACCGGACGCCCGAACCATTGAAGAGGTATGCCGGTTCCTGAATATCGATCCGGCGCTGACTATCAAGTCGTTACTGCTTGTAAACTGCGATGGACCGCTTCTGGCTCTTCTGAGAGGCGATCAGCGACTTCACGAACGAAAGCTCGCACGCGTGACCGGAGAGGTTCGCCCAGCCCATCGCGATGAAGTTGTTGCCTCCCTCGGGGCCGAGCCTGGCAGTATCGGTCCCGTCGGGGTGAAGCTTCCCATCATCGCCGATGAGTCGTTGCGCGAAGGCCGGTATGTCGTCGGGGCCAACAAGAGCGGTTTCCACCTGCGTGGGATCGTACCAGGCATTCACTTTCAGCCCAGGTGGGCCGACATTCATCAGACCAAAAGCGGGGATGGGTGTCCGCATTGCGAGGGGAGTCTCTCTATCGAGCGCGTGATCGAGGTGGGAAATATCTTTAAGCTCGGGACAAAATATTCGACCCCTCTCAAGGCGATGTATCTGAATGAGGCCGGAGAGGAGCGTCCCATCGTTATGGGGAGTTATGGGATCGGGCCGGCCCGGATCGCCGCTGCCGCGATCGAACAACACCATGACGAACTTGGGATCGTCTGGCCCCCGGCCATCGCGCCCTTTCAGCTTCATCTGCTGCCGGTCAACGTGCGGGACCAGAAGCTGGTTGAACTGGCCGAGGCGATCTATACTCAACTGACCAGGGAGCGGATCGAGGTCCTATATGATGACCGAGATGAGCGCCCAGGCGTAAAGTTCAAGGACGCCGATTTGCTTGGTCTGCCTCTTCGAATGACCGTCGGGACTCGTGCCCTCAAGGAGGGGATGGTTGACTTGAAGATACGAAAGGCCGGCGAGGAGGTACAGGTCCCACTCTCTGAAGCGGTCGCCAGGGCGCACACCATCCTTTCTCACCTTTCTGATTAACAACCCAAAAATAAACCCCCCACCAGAGTCAGGTCTCTGCTGGAGGGTCCATCATTTTACGTCTGTTCGGCTACAATAGAGTTTCCGGATGAGGACCGTGGCGCCCCTTTTTAGGCCGGTTTCTTCCGCCTGCCGTTCATATAGAATCTTACGACCAATACCAAGGCGAAAATCGCCAACAATGAACCGGCCATCTGAAACCCAAGATTTGAGAAGAACCAAGGAAGACGGCTCTGCGCCCGTACCGCCAAGCCCACCGTAAAGGGGAAGCTGTAGGTAGGATCAACGGCATGCATCTGCGCTTCTGTCGGATCGGTCCCTGGCCCGTGGGTGTGGCTGACCCGCTGCCACTCCCCGATCTCGGAACCGCGATGAGGTTTGTGGGCAATGCCAGGACCTACCTTTTCCAATGTCATGAGGGCGATGTAGTGACCAGCCTTGAGGATCTCGGTATCGATCCGTATCGACCCATCACCGTACACAGCCGGCGGAAGAGAGAAGACCGTGTGCGAGTGCGCGCTATCGCCCTTGTCCTCGTGGGCCCCAACAGCCTCAACAATCCGGACAGAGATGGGAAGCTGTCGCATCTCTTCATTGTACAGGTCAAAGGCGATAGAAAACTTACCCGTCTTCGGGACGCCTTCGCAGTAGGACTGAAACTCCTTCTTTACCTGCGCCGAACCCACTTCGTGCAGTAAAGGAATCATGCCCGAACCTACAATCTCCTGATAGGCTGTAAAGTGAACGGTATAGTGGCCCTTCAGGGCGGTACAGGCATCCGCTGCATCCCAGTCGCCCATCGTATCACCACCACCATGACCACGAGCCTGAGATGCCCAGAAAACGGGCAGAAGTACAGCGCATAATAACAATATGAAGCGTTTCATTGTATTCCTGCTCCTCTCCCATACTAATCTAGGGCGCTCGTTCCCCGCCGTCAAGCTCAATATCCCCACTAGATCAGCAGTATATGGGATGTCTCTCCGTCAGACCATCACGATGACTTATCCAGCTTGCCTGGCAGGCCGGGCTCGGTCAGTTTCATCGGATCCAGGATCTGGATTATCTGAGCATCGGTGAGCAGCTTTTCCTCGCGGACGATGTCGATGATCGTCTTTTGCTCTCGTGCGGCGCGCTTTACTACCTCTGCGGCCCTAGCATAGCCGACCAACACATTCAATGCTGTCGCCAGCGCCATACTACGCTCGGCATAGCGGCGACATCGGTTGGCGTCGGCAACAATGCCGCCGACACAGCGGTCAATAAAAACCCGGATAGCATTTTTCAGGATCTCAATCGACTGGTGGAGATTATAGGCCATAACCGGCATCATGACGTTCAGTTCAAGCTGTCCGGCCTGGACCGCCATCGAGACGGTCAGATCGTTACCGATAACCTGAAAGCAGACCATGTTCAGCATCTCAGCCATAGAAGGGTTGATCTTACCCGGCATGATCGAGGAACCTGGCTGCACCGCAGGCAGCTTGATCTCGGCCAACCCGGTGGTGGGACCTGAGGTCAGCAGACGCAGATCGTTGCAGATTCGTGTAAGTTCAAGCGCCAACAGCCTCAGGGCTGATGAGGCCTCGGCGATAGGGAGATTCGACTGCATCGCTTCGCGCATGTCGGGCGCATTGCGCCATGCGATTCTCGTCCAGGCCTGCAGGTACCCCACCAGCCTGGCACGATATTGTGGGTGAGTATTCAGGCCGGTACCGGCCGCGCTCCCGCCGACCCCCAACTCTTCAAGCGATTGCGCCGCGGCAGCGATCCGCTCCCCACATTTTCCGATGGTCACGGCATAGGCCGCGAACTCCTGCCCCAAACGAATCGGAACGGCGTCTTGTAAATGTGTTCGAGCCGATTTCAGGATACCGTCAAACTCCTTGGCCTTTTCGGTCAGGGCGGTCTGTAGATCGTTCAGGACCGGCAGCAGCTCTGCAAGCAATAGGCGGCCAGCCATCCGTATGGCGGTTGGAAAGACGTCGTTGGTGGACTGAGCCATATTCACATGGTCATTGGGATGAACAATCGTATAGTCCCCCTTCTTCCCACCCAACAGCTCGATGGCCCGGTTGGCCAGGACCTCGTTCACGTTCATGTTAAAAGATGTCCCGGCACCTAGCTGGTAGACGTCTACAACAAACTGATCACGGAGCTTGCCGGTCAGGACCTCGTCGGCCGCCGCTGCGATCACCCTGCTGATCTCCGGCTTCAAGAGCTCCAGGTCAGCGTTGACCAGCGCGGCCGCCTTCTTCACCAGAACGATCGCCTCCACCATCCGAGGGTGCATCTTGAGGCCGCTGATAGGGAAATTCTCCATCGCCCGTACCGATTGCAGGCCATAATAGACCTCGGCCGGTACCTCCTGTTCCCCTAATACGTCCTTCTCGATTCGCGTCGCCATCTTTTTCTCCCTGGCGGCTATAAGGTTTCACACGGTGGAATCTTCACCGCCAGCGCCTTGAGTCGAGTCGGCGTGAGTTCACTCCTGAGCGTCCAGGCAGGATCGGCATACTGATCCCTTTTCTTCATCAGCAACCATTCCTTCCCGGTCTCGCCCCTGGCGAACCGGGCCAGCGCGAACGCCCCCTTCAGTTTCTGCCCTCTCAAAATGAACGCGAATTTCCCCGCTGCCATCTGCGCCTCTGGTAGCCCCGCCTCGCTCATTCCGTAGGTCCCGTGGTCCCAGACTACCACGGGTCCAGCGCCGTAGCTCCCCTCCGGGATGATTCCCTCAAAGTCGATATACTCCAACGGGTGATCCGCAACCATCATGGCCAGGCGCTTGTCAGCAGGATTCAGGGATGGACCTTTGGGAACCGCCCACGATTTGAGGACCCCGCCCATCTCGAGCCGGAAGTCATAGTGTAGCCGCGACGCCCTATGTTCGTGGACGACAAACCGTAGCGTCATGCTTACTGTGGGTTTCACCATCTTCTCGCATCTTCCCTGAAAGTAATCTCAATCCTTCCGGCATTATGTCATAAGTAAAAGTGGTGGAGCAAATATCTCGTGGCGTTCACCATTGATGCGGTTGCCCGCCTCGCATCCGCGTAGTAGAATGGCGCAGTGTCATTTTCCAGCGTAACGAAGCGGCGATTGAGTTGGCTGCAGGACGGGTTTATAACTCGCATTTACCACCGGAGTGAGGTGACGACACCATCAGCGCGAGCGTAGATGAAAAATCACTTCAGCATCATCTCACTTGCGAGACGCGCGGGCTGGAGACACTCTGCCAACAGGTCATCGCCTGTCGACGCTGCCTGCGGCTGGTGCAACATCGGGAGTGGACAGCTCAAGAAAAGGTACGGCGGTACCGCGAGTGGGAGTACTGGGGGCGACCGGTCCCCGGATTTGGCGATCCGGCCGCGCGCCTACTCGTGGTCGGCTTGGCGCCCGCCGCTCACGGAGGCAATAGGACTGGTCGGATCTTCACCGGGGATCGAAGCGGAGACTTTCTGTATCGGGCCCTCTATCGGGCTGGGTTCGCCAACCAGCCAACCTCAATCGATCGCAACGATGGCCTTCACCTCACGGATTGCTATATCACTGCCGTTGTCCGATGCGCCCCACCAGACAACAAGCCAACCCCAATCGAACTTAAGCGCTGTCTCTCCTTCCTCCTGGAGGAACTCACGCTGCTCCGGCAGGTCCGGGTGATCGTGGCCCTGGGCCAAATCGCCTTTCGGGCCTGCCTGGATGCCTTGGAGGCTCGTGACGTTCCACTCCCGACCCCCAGGCTCCACTTCCGGCACGGGCAGGTCACGGCCCTTCAGAATGATCTCGTACTGGTAGCCTCGTATCATCCGAGCCAGCAGAATACCCAGACCGGCAGGCTGACCGAGGTGATGTTTCAGCAGATCTTTGACGTAGGAAGGCGCTATCTGGATCCGCACTCGGGTTGACCAGACACACAATCACAACACAGTGAGTAAGATGCAAAACAAGGCGCGAGGCATCCTGTTGGATTTTGATCATACCCTCTTTGATACCGATCGCTTCTTCTGGGTCGATCTCAAGTCCGCCTTTGCCCGCTTCGGCATCCCCGATGACGCCTGGGAAAAGAGCTACGAGGCGATCTGGCCATCAGGATATTCGTTGGAGAAGCACCTCGAAAAGCTTGCGCGCCTCGGCACGGTTGCTGATTCTTCAACAGCACAGGCGATGCTGGAGGCCCTTAAGAGTGCCTTCTCAGATCTCCAACCTTATCTTTTTCCTGATGTCCTGGAGTTCCTGGATGCTGCGCGATACCGCGGGTTCGAGTTGATCCTCCTCTCCTTCGGTGATCCGGCCTGGCAGAGCTACAAGGTGCAGGCCTCCGGGCTCACGCCATACTTCACGCAGATCTTGTATACGGCCAAAGAGGCGGGCAAGGCAGCATTATGCGCTGAGTGCGCACTGGAGTACGGAGAACTTTACGCTATCGATAACAATCCGGCGGACCTTGATGCCATGAAGGCGTCTACCCCACGGTTGCAGACGTATCTGATCTGTCGTGTGGAGCCATCCCTCCTTGAGGGGGCTGATCCGCTGGTTCGGGATCGCTTCCGCGAGGCCGCCAGGTATCTTACGATTCCCTGTCTTCTCACGCATCATCGGTGTTATAGCCTCAAGGAGGTGTCTCTTTCATGACCGAACCGATCGTCGCGAGGGCTCCGACGCGCATCGACTTCGCTGGCGGCACACTCGATATCCCGCCGCTTTACCTCTTTCACCAACCGGCGATCACCATCAACGTCGCGATCGACCTTGTCGCCGAGGTTGCTGTGACGCGGCGGCCCGGTCGCGCTATCCGACTCTTTGCTTCTGACCAGGGGCGGCAAGCGACTTGGCCGTCGCGTGAACAGATCACCTGGAAGCGCCAGCCATTTCTGGAGATGCTGGCCAGGCTCATCCAGTCGCTCGCGCCTGATGGCGGCCTCGATGTCCGAACTGACTGTCAAGCTCCGGCCGGCGCCGGGACCGGCGGCTCTTCGGCGCTGGCGGTCGCAACGGCGGCTGCCTTGGCTGCGGTCGCAGACCTGCAGGTCAAGCGTTCAACGCTGATCGAATACGCAAAGAGTATCGAGACGCAGGCGATCCGTGTCCCCACCGGGTATCAGGATTACTACGCCGCGGTTTACGGCGGTGCCAGCAGCATCGAATTCGGGCTCACCGGCATCCGCCGAACCGTTATCGCGGAGAAGGCATTTCTTACGCAGCTCGAGCGGCACCTGCTGTTACTGTACCTCGGCAAGCCTCGCTTCTCAGGTGCCAACAACTGGGATTTATTCAAGCGCCACATAGGAGGGGATCACAGGACACTGGCTCTCTTCGACGCGCTCCAGGAGAATGCTCTCGCCATGCAGCGCGCCTTCCAATCGCAGGACCTACACAGTATCGCCCGTATCCTGAACCGGGATTGGGAGACCCGGCGACGGGCGCTTCCCACCATGAGTAGCCCGGCCATCGACCAATTGATTCGTTCTCTGAGGCGGGCTGGCGCTATCGGAGCCAGGGTCTGCGGCGCGGGCGGCGGCGGCTGCCTTGCCCTCATCATTGAGCCGGAGGCCAGAGCGACACTCATCGCCTTGGCCAAGGCCGCGGGCGCTAAGAGCCTGCCCTCCGTCGTCAATACGCGAGGCCTAGTAGTTCACCGCGGCAAAGAAAACTTTCAGGTGAGCACCTAGCAGTTAGGAGTGTGGGCTGAAGGCTGAAGTCTTTCGATATAGCCCCTCTCCCCCATTCAGTCTTCAGCCCATCTACCTACCTTTCCTTATGAGCTGATAACCGAACGCTCTTCAACTTTTTCCTTGCATCCGCCGAAAGGTTCCACTATCGTAAATGTACACAAGAAAGGAGGTGATCCAGTGGGCTTACCATTAACCATCTGGACATGTGAGGTGATTGTAACGTAGGCGTGTCCTCCTCACCGGATCGACTGCCTATGGATTTCGCCTGCGGAATCCCAGCAGTCACCGAGCCCTGAAGCCTTGGCTTTGTCCGACCAGGCCCTGCGATGCTATCGCAGGGAAGCGCTTCGGGGCTTTTTATTTTGTTGGCGACAACTTGAGCGTTACACCTTCGAAGAGACCATCATTGCATACACTTTGGTCTCACTCGCCCCTACTTGATCTGGAAGCTCTCTCTTAGCCGCATCATCGGGTCCTTCAC
This sequence comes from Candidatus Methylomirabilis sp., assembly GCF_028716865.1. Taxonomy (NCBI): domain Bacteria; phylum Methylomirabilota (SeqCode); class Methylomirabilia (SeqCode); order Methylomirabilales (SeqCode); family Methylomirabilaceae (SeqCode); genus Methylomirabilis (SeqCode); species Methylomirabilis sp. (SeqCode). The sequence continues at coordinate 10,768 of NZ_JAQUOY010000020.1, forward strand.
CCAGCTACTGCAACTGCCCTTCTCCTCGCGGAGCCACGACTCGCCGAAAGCATCATATTCGATCCAGAAGACCCGGTTATCGAAGAAGTGGACCCTCAGAATCTCTATCTGTCCGGGTTTCATCCCGGGCACCCATCGTCCCCAGACCTCCTGCTTCAGATCCATGGGGCCCTGGGAGGAGACGAGCTTTGAGACCTGTTCGCGGGTCATGCCCAGCACAAGTGTCTGATACGCCTGGCGTGTAGGCGTGACGGCCGGCGGCGCTTGCTGCGCGAAAACCGGGGTTGCTAGGTAAAGCATTGCTACCAGCAGCAGGACGCTGGCTGCTCGGGTCATGATACCCTCCTTCCGTCTAGGTATGAGATTCGACAATAACGATCTTCGATATCGGATCCCTGATCTACCATCCAAGATCGCCTTTCCCCTGATCACCCGACTTCGGCGCAAGTCCTGATGGGGAGATCGTGGGTGACGATTTCATCAGCAACTCCAACGACTCCACCCTACTCCTGAACTGCTCGCTCATAAGCTTACCCTCTTCCGGGGTTCCAACGACATGAGGTGTGATCAGGATGAGGAGCTCGTCCCGATTGAGCGACTCAGTGGTTCCACGGAACAGATATCCGAGCAGCGGGATCGAGCTTAGAAACGGGATGCCGGTGTAGCTTTTCGATTTGTCAGTCCGGATGATCCCTCCAATAAGCAGCGACTGGCCATCCTGCACCACCACCGCTGTCTTTGTTGTCGTCTTGTTGAACGAGGCTCCGCCCTCAGACGCGGCCGTGGGACTGCCTCCGGTTGGAGCTATGCTGGTATTTTCTGTTTCTATGTCCAGGGTGACGAATCGCTTCTCATTCACGTGCGGCTTAATCTTCAGGATAATCCCGATATCCTTGCGCTGGAACGTGCTGAAAAGATTGGAGGTGGCGCCACCCTCGGTACTGCTAGTGGTCCCCAAAGTTTGTACGCCGGTGGGAATCGGTACCTCCTGACCGATCTGGATAGCAGCCTCCTTGTTATTCGCCGTAAGCAGATGCGGGTTGGCCAGGACCTGCGCTTTCGACACCTCAGCAAGATTTCTTAGGACCACGCGAACTTTATCCTTGTCTACGAAGGCGAAGGTAAGACCAGAGGCGAGTTTTTTTGTCGGGTCCTGCACAACTCCAGCGATCGCCTGGGTGATGGGACCGCCAAATTGTCCCCCCACGAGGAATTGACCGCTCCTGATAATCTCCTCCAAGCTAAAACTAAAACCGTCGCTCAAGGTGATCCGGGCGAGCATAAGCTCGATCAACACCTGTTTCGGAACGATGTCGATTTGCTTGATCGTTGCCTCGATGATCTCGTAGTTGCGCGGAGAGGTCTTGATGATCAGCGCATTGGTCGCTTCATCGGATACAATGGTCACCTCGCCTACGACTTCACCAGGCGCCGCCTCAGCGCCTGGCGGCAGCGCGGCCCCTTGGGTTGACGAAGCGGGGGCGGGCTGGCCAGGGGCCGGTTGGGGTGTAGGAGCGGCCGGTGGCGGCGTACCAGTTCCCGGTTTTGCGGACGGCTGGCCCGGTCTCGTCCCTGCCGACGCGGCACCCCGCACCAGGTCTCGGCGACCGTAGAGGGTATTGAGGGTATTCGCCAGCTCGGCGGCCTTCGCGTTCTCCACGAAATAGACGAAGATCCGCTGGATATTATCCCGCTTAGATGGGATATCAAGGGCCTTAATAGTGTCGAGCAGCCGATTGATCGTTGAGCTGAAGCCGGCAATGATCAGGCTGTTGGTCTCCTTGTGGACCAACATCTTGGCGCCCTTGGCTAAGAACGACTGAAGGATCTTGGCCATCTCGTCGGCAGAGAGGTGGTCAAGGTGAACAATCTGGGTCATGTAGCGTTCCCGCTCTTCAGCACGTTCTTTTCCCACCTGCACGTCCTGAGGTTCCTGCTGGGCGACCGCGATCGGGACAATCTTGTAATAAGAGCCTTCCTTCACCGCCACTAGGTTATTGACCTCCAGCACCGATTCCATGATGGAGAAGACCTCGGTAGCGGGAACCCTGGTCGTCGTCCGCATCGTGACGTTTGCCTTGACGCCGGGGCCGATGATGAAGTTGATCCCGGTGATATCGGCGATGGAACGAAGAACCAGCTCCAGATCGGCGTTGTCAAAGTTCAATGAAACGTACTGCGGTCCTCCAGGCTGGGCGGGTACTCCTCCTTTCGCCACATTATCGGGGTAAGCCCCCGATCCTGTTGAAGCAGCAGGAGCGCCTTCTTTCGACCCGGACGGAGGCACCGTGGCAGGTTCCAATTCTGTCACTGGCGAGCTTTCTGCCTTTTCCTCCTCTTTTTTCACCTCCATCTCTGTCTCCGCTACCTGCGGAGGCGCAGGGGTCGTAGCGGTGATCGGAGAAGCAGGCACCGGCGTCTGCGCCGGGGCTTCGGCCTTTGGAGGTGGTGCCTTCGGCTCCTGCCTGAATAGTCCCACAGTGTCAAAGCCAGTGCACGCTGACAGCAAAACCGCAACCGTCGAGATCAGAAGCACGAGAACATGCTTACGACTAGCCAATACTCGCTCCTTCCTCGTAGCAGGTGTCATGAGCCGACGGCCACTCATTCATGAAAAAGCCGTCAGCCCTCAATGAGGCTCTCACCGTGACGGCGCTCCCTCGACCGTCCCCGGAGGCCGGGGTAAGGGCGCGACCAAGGCAGGCGCAGCTCCGGCTCGCGCAGGCATGGGGGCCTGCGTGTGCGACGCCGCGCCAGGCTGAATCGGCGCCTTGAGCGTGATCTCCGAAATCGCGTCTCCCCGTTTGTAGAACACGCGATCTTCTCTGATATCGGTTACTGTCCCTCCCGCCACCTCCTGGCCAACTGAATAGATGTTCGCTTTGCCTCGGTCACTCAGGATCGCTTTGCGCTCGTGATCGACGAGCATAGTGCCGACAAGCGTTGGGGGCGGGATCGGGGGAGGGGGAGGGGGACCGGGCGGTCCCACGGGCCGGGGAGGTGGCTGCTTGAACGGATTTTTTTCGAGCAGTACATTGAACTGCGCCAGGGGCGGGCGCACGGTCGGGTTGAAAGTAAGAGATGTCGCCTCGGACGACGACTTCGCCGCGGCGAGGCTCGGGATCGGGGCACTGGGAGAAACCCAACTCTTTACCAGGGCGCCTCCGATCAGCACCGCGATCAGTCCCAAGGCGATATTCAGAAACCGCAGGGGCCTGTTCATGTCAGCTTTTTTCCTCAAACGTCGACGTGTATCCACTGACCACAACTGTCACCTGCAGTTCGGCGCCAGGCCTGGGGAAACTCGCGTTGACCATGAGCTTGGGCACGGTCAAGAGCTTTCCAGCGCTCTCGATCTTATACAAGAAGTCGCGAAGCTTCTGGAGATCAGCGTTCAAGGAAAGTTCCACCGCAACCTGTGTGAACCCCTCTGCTTTCTTCGGCGGGTGGATGCTTTCACTTACGATGGTGACCCCGCTCTCTGAAGCCACCTTGTGCAACATCGCCTGAAGGTCGGCAGCGGCGAGCGTTACTTTCTCGCCAGACAAGAGTCGCTGCTGCAGTTGCTTGTACAGCCCTTCGGCCTCAGCGAATTTCTTCTCGTACCGTCTCTTGCCCTCTACAACCAGTTGGAACCGTTCAAGGGCCTGGAGTCTTTCCCGGTACTCGCTTCGAACCTGCATTTGGCTTAAAATGGCCGGAACGATGGCATAATTGATGGTGAGAAAAGCCACCAAGGCGGCTCCGCCCGCCACAAGAAGCCTGCGCTCACGGGAGGAGATGGTCACGGCTGCTTCTCCTTCTCCTTCTCCTTTTTGGCCTCAAGGAGCGCCTTGATCTGAAACTCTTGCCCTTCAGCGCCTCGCTGGGCCACCGGCGAGGTGAATTGGGCGTTTTCGAAAACTGACGACTGTTCTAGAATCGAGATCAGATCGGAGGCAGAACCGGTGATGACGCCGCCGATCTTCACTTCTCTCTTCTCGACCGTAAAGAGCGTGAGGGTCACACCCTTCGGCAGGATCTGGAATAATTCGCGCAGCATATCGAGCTTCCTGACCTCCTCTCGGTCAATGGTTTCCAGGGTGGTAATTTGACCGGCGAGAGAAGCGACCTCCCCCTTGAGTGACTCCACCTTCGCTGCCTCGGCCTGTACCCGATTCAGCGTATCGGTCAGCTCCGCCAAAGCCCGGCGCTCATGAATCGCACCATTCACCAGATATACGAGACCTAGGGCCACAATAAGGGCCAGGAGTCGGAAGGTCATCGCAAGGCTGGGATCGCGGCGGGGGGGGACCAGCTCTTTGGGCAGCAGGTCGATATCAAGCGGGAGCGCGACGAGCCCGTGAAGTGCCAGTCCGACAGCCACACCAAGAGAATGGGCCGCCTGAGAATCTACACCTCTTGCCTTAATCCGTCGGAAAGGTTGAAGGAACTCTACCTCAAGACCGGTTCGTTCGGCCAGGTGGCGCAACAGGTCTCCCCTGCCCACGCCCATTCCTGCGACAGAGATTCGCCCCACCTGTCGACCGCCATTGGCTTCGAGGTGAGCGAAAAGGCCAGCAATTTCCGGTACCAGCACATCAAGCGGCGCGGCCTGGCCAAGGATCACGTATCGGGAGTATTGAAGGATTCCCCGCTTGGCCAGACCCAGCTCGGCCTCCCCGTTCCGCAGATCGATGAGGGCTCTCAGGGGCTCCGCACCTCGCTCCTGGTTGTAAAGGAGAACATTAAGCGACGCGAACGCCGAGACACCAACAGCAGTCGGTGTGATCCCTGCTTCCTGTAGCAGAGCAAGGTATCGGCCGATCTCCTCTTTCCTGGCCGCGGCCAACAGGACAACGGCCTTTTCGGCGTTGCGCTCAAGTATCTGGAAGTCGTACTGCGCCTCCTCTGGAGGGAAGGGAACGTATCGTTCAACCTCATAGTCCAGGATCCCCTGGAGTTCCTCCTCGCCCACCGCCGGCATGCTCACCGATCGCATTGTGACAAAACGCCGAGGCAGGCCAACCGTCACGAAGGCGGGACGCTTGGGGAACCGAGCCGAGAGACCGGCCAGCTTCTCTTTGAGGACTTCTGGCCTGTCTTTCTCTTCGGCCGGCAGCTCTTCGATACCCCAATCGAGGAGTTGAACCCTCCCAAACGCTTTGCTCAACAAAGCATGGCAGAGCAGGCCACCCCGAATGTCGATACCCAGACTGACTTTCGGTTTTGGGATCAACTCGCTGAGCGTCATACACCTCCCTGTCTCGGGTCAAGGCTCCAGAGCCGCACAGAGAGCTTCGGTCGGCCTGGCGTCCCGTCGTTTCGGAGAATGGCAGCCACGCGAACCGTGAGTCTTGATCCCGTCATCTGCGCAGCCGATTCAACTGAGAAACTCGATGAAGTAGCCCTGACAAGCGAGCCGAGGCTGGCGCGGACTTGGCTCTGGTTGTCGCGCCCAGACAGACCTGCGCAGCCGGCAGAAGTCAAGAGAACAGTCAGTTGCCCCACCGCATCCCCCCGAAAGGGCTCTCCTGTTCTCCGGCTGAGGACGCACTTCGTCTCTGCGGGCGTCAGCCCAAGCGCCATCAATACGTCTGAACTAGCCGTGTTGACATTCACCTGACCCGAGCTATGAACAGACAGGTGCTGTGCCACTCCAAGGTATTCGCCTGGCTTGAGATTCCGTTCCCAGGAAGGCTGGTCCCCCAGTTCCTTCAGCCTTTGCGGGCTGGCGATGTTGCCATACAGGATCTCCGAGGTCATCCCTTTGACTAGAAGCAGTTCGTCGATAGATTCGAAGTTGGCGTTCTTGGCCCGGTATGGGCTGGGGAGGGACAGGTAGTAGTCGTCCTCGGCGCCGCTTAAGCGATGAAGAGTGTCGGCGTCGCGCCAATCCTGAATCGAATCGACGATGGTGGAAAGGAGTTTCTCATCCCTCACGCCAGAGTTAGAGAACAGCCGACGAAGCATCGCGTCGTATTGGGGGGTAATCTGCCCGTTTAGGGGAATCTTGCTCTCCTCATCCCTGACCGCCACCCAGTAATGCCCACCCCCCAGCGCCACATTCTCATAGGCGGCCGGATTGGTATGCCAGTGCTCGTCCAAGGCGTCGTAGCTCTTTGAATCGGGCGGGAAATCGCGATCAGCATTGATGATCTCCGCCGCCGCCCGGTACACACCGGCCTCCGCCAGGTAGTACGCCTCCGCCTCCTGCCTAAAGTTGCCGGCCGCGGCCAGCTCTGTGCGCATCGAAAAGGTGAAGGCCGTAAATACGACACTCAGAAACGTAAGGATCCAAAGCACAACCACTAGCGCCAACCCGCGCTCTGTGCTCCGCGCTTCGGGCATTTTTTTCACAGCGTTCGTCCCACTTGTACCGGAAAGACCAGCGGTGGGAGGCTCACCTCACGGAACACCCCCTGCTTCGCCTGTCGGATGAGTACGGTCATTTCTACAGCTAATGGCAACTGATAAGGGCTCTCCAAAGTAAGTGGGCCCCCCAGCGAAAGCATAACAACCGTTCTGTCCCGAGAAGGATCCCACAACTCGCGCCATACGGGGGGCAACCTCTCTTCAGGTTTTCCCTCCGGTACCAGATATCGAAATCGGACCTCCGATACCCGCTCATCGATCTGTTTCGCTCGTTCTTCCTGGGAACCCTGGGCAGTCCCTGGACCCAACATCGGGTAGCTTTCGGTAGCCACTAATCCACGTCCCGATTCCACTGCGTACGTCACCATCCTGATCATATGACTGAATGGCTCAGCTCCATAGCTCTGGGGAAGCGTGGCAAATGTAAGGGAATCAGAACTACCACGAAAGACGGTAACATCCTTGTCCAGCTCTTTCACGCGCAAAGGGTATATCGTCGTCAGATCCCGTGCGAGGGCATCGACAAGAGCACGAGTGCGCTGGCTCTCTTCTGCCCGCGCCTCCCCGCTCTCCCACGACTTGACTCCAATCTGGATCGCACCCAGCACAGCGACAAAGATGAGCGCCAAGATTGTCAGCGAGATCAAGACCTCGAGTAAGGTAAAGCCGGAAACAGTATGGGGCGCTTCGGACTTCTTTGTTGGTACTTCACACAATACGTCAACCATTTCGTCGCCTGACCCCTGCGCCTACCTGCCGAGTGCCGAAGCGACACGCGTCTGCCCCAGTTTCTTCTCGTCTACCACCATCCTCAAGGTCTGAAGGTCCACAAACTTCTCTCCACGGCGACCAAGCCAACTGACGCGGACCCGCACACTGTAGAGCCGACCGGGAAGCTCTTCCTCCTGTTCGAACGGCTGGACTTCAGAGGCCCAACGGAATCCCCCGCCGAATTCCCCTGTGTTGGCCGAGCCCGTGAGATTCTGCGCCGCGGCGACCTCGGCCATTTTCTGCCGGGCCAACAGGACCGCCTGGGTGTAGTCCTCAGATGCCTTCGCAGAGCGAACTCCAGCGGCCAACAGTTCCATGGCCAAGGCGAACCCGACGCCGAGAATGGCCAGGGCAACAATGACTTCCAGTAAGGTAAAGCCGGACTCGGAAGAGCGTTCCTGGAACCTTGGTCGTAGGGACAAGAGCGATCTTAGGTCTTGGGTCTTGGGTCTTAGATCAAAGATCCAACATCTGAAATCTACGATCGCCGTTCTTCTATCCATGATCTAAGATCGCCTTCATATTTCTTTTGCGGTACTGATGCGAACCAGCCCAACCGACGGATCCACAACAATTCGATAGGCTCGCCCCTTCTCGTCAGAGAGGTCGATCGATCCACCCGTCGAGCTTCCCTGCGGGAAGAAGGCAATGCCGCCACGCTCATCTGACCGAAGAGGGCCGGTGACGAGGAGAACTGACTTCAGGCTCACGCCAGGCGGGAGGGAACGGACCCGGGCTTGCCGCATCTGCACCTGCTGTTCCGGGTCCTCGACCGTGGCTACCTGATCGATACCGCTCAGGCGCCCGACAATCCAGTCGGGTCCCCTCAACCAGTAGCGATTGGTCTGCCGGTCAAGCACCACCTCCAATACGTTCTGGTTAGCAATCGCCTGCGTTCTGGCAAATCGGCAGAGGGCGGCGATATCCCTCGCCGAGGCTTTGATCTGAGCCTGTCCGAATGAGCGACTGAAGGCTGGTGCGACCAGTACTGTCGCCAGCGTGAGGATGAACAGCACCACAGTGAGTTCGAGGAGCGTGAATCCACTCGCGCCCCGCACCGGTCTACTGTTCAACCCGCTCTCCCGCCCGTTTGATACCCATCCAGCTCACGATATCCTGGTTCTCGCCATCGCCGCCCGTCACGCCATCTGCACCATAGGAGATGATATCGTAATCCCCATGCTCCCCTGGCGACTTGTAGATATAGGCATGGTTCCATGGATCAACGGGAACCTCTTGCTTCTTCAAATAGGGACCATCCCAGTTCTCAATCCCGCCAGGATTGACGAGGAGTGACTTGAGTCCTTCGCCGCTGGTCGGGTACCGGCCAACGTCGAGTCGAAAGTTGTCCAGGGCGGCGCCAAACAGCTCGACCTGGGCTTGGGCTGCCGCCTGCTTACCCTTCCCCACTCTGCCGAACAGCTTCGGCCCGACGAGGGCGGCCAACAGACCGATGATGATAATGACAACCAGCAACTCAATGAGGGTGAAGCCAGCCTGATTACGGCGCGAGGTCCTGGCCCTCGCTTTTTGCCATGCCTGGATATCTTCAACTCGCTGCATTCTCACGCTCGGCTCCTTTTACTCCATGCTCCATCTGTATGTATTTTCACACTCCGCACCCCGCACACCGTACTTAGAGCGGAAGCTCATTGATGCTAAATATCGCCAGCAGCATCGACAGCACGATGAAGCCGACAATGAGACCGAGGGACAGGATCAGGACCGGCTCCAGCAACGAAGTCAAGCGCTTGACCGTCCGCCGCACCCGGTCATCGTAGGTGTCGGCCACCTTGATCAGCATCTCCTCCAGCTTTCCGGTCTCTTCTCCCACCCTGGCCATGTGGATGGAAAAGGAGGGAAAGGCGCCAGTGGCCCGCAGCGGGCCGCTGATTCCCTCGCCCCGCTTCACCCCCTCTTGTAATCTGGACATAGCGCCGGCGATCACCCGATTGGTAACCGTCTCTTTGACGATAGAGACGGCGTTCAGGACCGGGACCCCGCTTTGGAGAAGTGTCCCGAACGTCCGGGCAAAGCGGGAGACCTCGATCTCCTGAATCAGGCTACCCAGCAGCGGGAGCGCCAACTTCCACTGGTCCCACTGCATCTTCCCCTGCTCGGTCTGCAGATAGGCTCGAAGACCGATCCAGCCCCCGACGATCAGCCCCACAAACACCCACCAGTAACCGGTCGTGAACGCGCTGATCGCTAACAGTATCCTGGTCGGAAGTGGCATGAGCTGCTTGGTGTCGGCAAAGATCTGAGCAAACCGTGGAATCACGAAGTTCATCATAACCACTACCGCGCCGCCACCCACCAAGAGCAGCAGCAGCGGGTAGATCAGGGCCGACGTCACCTCATCACGGACCGCTTTGGATCGCTCCATGAACCCTGACAGTCGGGACAGGATGACCTCCAACACACCGCTCGCCTCCCCCGCCTTGACCATATTGACGTACAGCCGAGAGAAAAGCCGAGGATGTTTGGCCAAACTGTCGGCGAATGAGCTACCGGCCTGGATATCAGCCAAGGTACCACGGAGAATCAGTCGAAACCGTTGATTATCAGTTAAGTCGAGCAGGATCGCCAAGCTCCGGTCCAGTTCCATCCCAGCATCGAGCAATGTAGCAAGCTGTTGCGTGAAGGCCAGAACATCCTGGGCAGACGGTCCCCGGGCAAGTCGGATCTGGAACGGGATCTGACCGGGTCGAGCCCCCACTGCGCCACCGGCCTGTCCAATCTTGATCGGGTAGTAGCCGTTGGCATGAAGCCAGGTCACGACCGCCTTCTCGTCGGCGGCCTCCATACTCCCCTGGATGATCTTGGCGGTGCGATCAGTGGCGGTGTATTGAAATGTTCCCATACGTAGGTTTTACTATTATTGACACCGAATTACACTCGGTGGTTTAGGACTATAGCAACTACCGATGCACTGTCAACAGAAATCAGTCTCTGCAAGTTGCTTGAACCGATCTCAAAAACAAGGCAGAAAGGGGATCCCCTTTCTGCCTTGCTGACAAAAGTCGTACGATATCTCGCATCAGGAAATGGCTCTGCTTACGCCTCCTCTTTAGTGACTCGGAGCAGGTCCTCCAGGGTCGTGACCCCCAACTCGACGTTCCTCCATCCATCCTCCCAGAGCGTCTTCATGCCAAGCTGGAGCGCCTTCTGCCGAATCATGTTGGAGTCGGCTTTCTCCAGGATCAATTGTTGAATCTCTTCGCTGATCACCAAAAACTCGTAGATACCTCTACGACCATGATAGCCGGTAAAGTTACAGGCGGCGCAGCCCTTACCCCGAAACACATGCAGCGCGTGAGCGACCTCAGCCTTGATCCCCATTTTCCGGACAGCGGTCGCCTCCAATTGGTACGCCTCTCTGCACTCAGGGCAGATGACGCGCACCAGGCGCTGAGCCAGGACCGCCACCAGGACGCTGGAGACCAAGTAGTTTTCGATGCCCATGTCCAGAAGTCGAGTAATTGCGCCGGGCGCATCGTTCGTGTGCAGGGTACTGAAGACGAGATGTCCGGTAAGAGCCGAATGGATGGCGATATCCGCCGTCTCCGCATCGCGGATCTCTCCGATCATGATGATGTCGGGATCCTGGCGAACAATCGAGCGGAGGCCGTTGGCGAAGGTCAAGCCGATCTTGGCTTTGACGTGAATCTGATTGACACCCCGAAGCTGATACTCCACCGGGTCCTCGATAGTAATGATCTTTTTGTCGGCTGAGTTGATCTCGCTCAACGCAGTGTAGAGAGTCGTGGTCTTGCCGCTTCCCGTCGGCCCCGTCACCAGAATCATACCGTGGGGCTTGCGGATCAGGCGCTGAAACTGCAGCCGTACGTCATCGGGAAAGCCAATCTCCCCCAAGCTCAAGAGGAGGCTGCTGCGATCCAGGATCCGCATCACGACGCTCTCGCCGTACAATGTCGGGATCGTGGAGACTCGGAGGTCGAGGTCCTTGCCGAGAATCTGAAGGCGGATCCGGCCGTCCTGCGGAAGACGTCGCTCGGCGATGTTCATCTTCGACATGATCTTGACCCGCGAGATCACCGCTCGCTGGAGCCGCTTGGGAGGGGACTCGTGGTCCACCAGCACGCCATCCACCCGGTAACGGATCCGAAGGGTATCCTCGAACGGCTCGATGTGGATGTCGCTGGCGCGAGCCTCGACCGCCCGAGTGATGAGGAGGTTCACGAGCTGGATGACGGGGGCCTCGGAGGCCAGGTCCCGCAGGTGATCGACGTCTTCGCGATCCTCGCCAGGCGCCCCACCCTCCTCTTCGTTGTACCCCTTGACGATCTTCTCGATCGTTGTCTGACCATCGCCATAATACTGATCAATCGCCTCAAGGATCTCCCGCTCCTGAGCTAAACAGACTGTGATAGCGAGACCCGTGCTTAGCCGGAGGTCGTCCAGGGTATATGGATCAGTCAGATCGCTCATCGCAACGGTTAACGCGCCATCTTTGGCCTCAATCGGGAAGACCTTATGCTCTCGCAGGTATTTCGGCGACAGACGGTTCGGCACCGGTGTAATCGAGAGGGCTGCGAGGGACAGATAAGGGACTGCACATTGCAGGGCAAGAGCTTTTGCGACGTCTTCTTCTGATACATACCCAAGCTCTACAAGAGTTTCTCCAAGCCGTTTACTGACCTCCCGTTGGTGAACTAATCCTCGTTGAAGCTGTTCCCGAGTAACCCAGCCCTCACGAACCAGGATTTCACCGAGCGGTTCGCGTACCCCGCCAGCTTGCCGACTACTCATTATGCGATCCATCTTGCAAGATGTACAAACCGTCCCCTGCTGAATCGGCCACACCGGCCCAGAGATAATTTGCCAATCGAGTCACTCGAATGATAGACCGGCCCGGAAGAACGTGTCAAGGACTTAGCCCGACTTTGGCGGTTGACCTCATGCGTTAGTTTGCTCACAGAACCTGATCCGGCCTGGCTGCGTGGTCGACCTCCTCTGTTGCGCTAAACGAGGCCCATACATCCCTCATCAAGCGGGTGTCGGCCTTTCTGCACCTCCCGCCATGAAAGGGGAGTTGGTGGAGAACCCCACGATATCCTCGCCTCCATCCACCCCGAGCACGTTGCCCGTCATCCAGTAGGTTTCCGGGCGGCTCAAGACCACGAGGGCTGCGGCGATGTCCTCGGGCGTGGTGAGGCGGCCGGAGGGATTCATCGCCAGCGCGATCTGGACGATCTCCCGGTTTCCGGGAATCTTTCGAAGCGCCGGAGTATCGGTAACCCCTGCGCGGATAGCGTTCGCCGTGATCCCCAGGGGGGCCAACTCCATCGCGAGCTGTCGGATGTGCGACTCCAGGGCCGCCTTGGCCGCCGACACGGCCCCATAGCCGGCCCAGACCCGCGTCCCACCGGAGCTGGTCATCGCGTACACTCGCCCACCGCAGACCATCAACTTCCGCGTCACCAGCTCCTGTACCCAATAGATGAGGCTGTGAGCCATCACATCCAGGGTCATGTCCATCTGAGCTTGGGTGATGGTGTCCTTGGGCGAAGGGGCGACAAACGGCTTCAGTGTCCCGAAGGCGAGGGAGTGTAATATCACCTTCACCGAGGAAGACTCCCCTCGATCAGCCAGGATCTTCTCCATCTGATCCAGGACCTCGCGCCGTTTCTCCGGATCGGAGGCGTTCACGTTGAAGAAGACCGCTTCCCGCCCGGTTTGTTTGATCTCGGCGGTAATCCGGTCCACATTCGGCATCGTTGCTCTACGGTCCAGGTGTACACCGAAAATATGCATCCCTGCTTTCGCCAGGGCAAGAGAGGCGGCTCCACCGAAGCCGCTTGAGGCCCCCAGGATCAGGGCCCACCCATGCAGCCCAGGACTCTGCGTTGTTGTAGTCATGCACTCCTCCTCGTCTGTTTTTTCAGGTTGTTAGGCTGAAGGCTAAAGGCTAAGGTATCTTAAAAGCCGCATATCGTCCACCTTCAGCCTATCCTCCTTCAGTCTTCAGTCTATCTACCTGCCCTCATCTTAGGTCAAGGGTTGATACTGCAACTCGTAGAGTCGGCTATAGAGCCCGCCACTAGCCAGCAATTCCTGATGGGTCCCTTCCTCCCGGATGCGTCCCTTGTGCAGAACAATGATTCGATCGACGAACTGGATAGTCGAGAGGCGGTGGGCGATGATCAGGGCGGTCCGCCCGAGCAGCAGCGCCCTCAGGGCATCCTGAATCAGCAACTCCGTAGCCGTATCCACCGAACTGGTCGCCTCGTCCATGATCAGGATCGGTCTGTCGAAGGCCAGAGCCCTAGCGAAAGAGAGAAGCTGGCGTTCGCCCTGGGAGAGCGTCAAGCCACGCTCCTCCACAACGGCACGGAATCCACCGGGCAGCCGATCGATAAAACCCTGGGCGTGAACGCGTTGCACTGCTTCGATCATCTGCGCCTCTGAGACAGCGAGATCGCCGAGGCTGATATTGCGGGCGATATCTCCGGAAAAGAGAAAGACATCCTGCAGCACCAACCCCAGGTGCCGCCGTAACGTCCGTTTATCCCATTCCCGCACGTCGATGCCATCGATCCGAACGCTGCCGCTCTGAACATCGTAGAACCGGCAGAGGGCCGAGATGATCGAGGTCTTTCCGGCGCCCGTGGCGCCAACTAAGGCCACCTTTTCGCCGGGGGCCACCCGGAAGGAGATCCCCTTGAGGACCGCTTCGCCGGCCGCGTAAGAGAGCCAGACATCCTTGAACTCGATCTCGCCGCGTAGGCGAATTGGGTGGACGGGTGTGGCAGGTTCTATCAGCGATTCCTGCACATCGAGCAGCTTAAATACCCGTTCGCTCGATGCCATCGCCGCCTGAAGGATGTTGTACTTCTCCGCCAGATCACGAATCGGCCCAAAGAGGCGATGCACATACTGAGTAAAGGCGATGATGACGCCGGGGAGGACCCGCCCGTCGAGAATCATGGCGCCGCCCACCCAGAGGACGAGGCCGACGGTGATGGCGCTTAACAGCTCGATCGAGGGGAAAAAGATCGCATTGTACTGGATACTCTTGAGCAGCACGTCGCGATGCTGGGTATTGATCTCTTTAAACCTATTAAAGTGACGCGCCTCCTGACCGAAGGCCTGGATGGTGGCCATACCGGAGATGTTCTCCTGGAGGTAGGCATTCATCCGAGCCAGGATCCGTCGGCTGTCGCGGTAGTTTTCGCGTGCCCGCTTGCGATAGGCAGCCGTCGCGCTCAGCATCAGCGGGAAGGACACAAATGAGATCAGAGCCAGGCGCCAGTCCAACGCCAACATGGCCACCGCGATCCCGACCAGTGTCAGCAGATCGCCCAGCAGCGCGACGACCCCCGATCCGAACAGCTCGTTCAGGGTCTCCACATCGTTGATGACCCTGGTCATGAGCCGGCCGACCGGATTCCTGTCGAAGAAGGCGAGGTCCTGTCGTTGCAGATGGGTAAAGAGCTGTGTTCTGAGGTCATGCATGGCCCGCTGGCCGGTATACTGCATGGTGTAGCTCTGGGCGTATTGGGACAGGAATCCGACAAGCACGGTGATCAGATAGGCCAGGACCGCAAGGTTCAGGCCATGCAGATCGCGGGCGGCGATATAAGTATCGATCGCGACTTTGGTAATATACGGCCCAAGCAGTTGCATCCCCGTCGTCAGAAACAGGAGCAGAAGGGAGACCGCGACCCACCACCGATACGGCGCAAGGTACCCGCACAGCCGCCGTGTCAGTTGGGCATCGTAGGCCTTACCCAGCAGTTCCTCGTCCTGGCGACCCTGCTCTTCCTTCATGCCCTCGCCCCTGCATTGTCGCTTATGGCATCGATCTCCCGCGTCAACAACTGTCGGCGATACAGGCGGTAGTAGTGGCCCCGCAAGGACAGCAACTCTTCGTGACTGCCCCGCTCCACGATCCGACCTTCCTTCAGATACACAATCTGATCGGCCGCCATGACCGTTGAGATCCGGTGCGAGATCAGGATCGTGGTCCGCTCGCGCATGAACCCTTTCAACTGTTCGAGAATCCGCTCCTCGGTTTCGGTGTCCACGCTGGAAAAAGCGTCATCCAGGATCAGGATGGGCGAATTCTTGATGATGGCTCGAGCCAGGGCGGTACGTTGTTTCTGGCCGCCGGACAGCCTCACCCCTCGCTCCCCCAGCAACGTCTCGAATTGCTGCGTAAATCCCTGGATACTGGGGGTGAGTTGCGCGAGATCGGCCGCCATTTCCAGCTCCTCCGATGTGGCATCGCCGTTGCCAAAGAGGATGTTTTCTCGAATCGTATCGGAGAACAGAAAGATGTCTTGAGAGACATAGCCGATGGCTCGCTTCAGAGTTTTCAAAGGAAGCTGTCGAATCTCCACATCGTCGATAAACAGGGTTCCAGGCGGCGGCTCGTGCAGGCGCAGCAGGAGGCTCACCAGCGTACTCTTTCCAGCGCCGGTGTCGCCAACCACCCCGCACCAGGTGCCGGCCGGGATCGTCAGGGTAATCCCTTGCAGGGCGATCGGCGCATCGGGACCATAGCGGAAAGACAGATTGCGGAACTCGATCTTGCCGTGTAACTCTGGGACCTGCCCGGTTTCCGGTACCTCCAGTGAGGCTGTCGAATCCACCTGATACCCTGCCGCTACCGGCGCATCCAGAATCTCCACGAGGCGCGCCAGCGAGGCTGAACCGCGCTGATAGAGCGTAATGACATACCCGACCGCCATCATGGGCCAGGTCAGCATAGCCAGATACCCGTAGAATCCGGCCAGTTCCCCGAGGGACATCGTCTGCATGGCAACCTGGCGGCCACCGATCCACAAGACGACCGTCGCGGCCAGGCCGGACAGGACGCTCGTGACCGGCCAGAAATAGCCCCAGCGCTTGGTCAGCTCGAGGTTCTTAAATCGATACTCCCGGCTCAACCCATCGAAATATCGCTGTTGGTTTTCCTCCTGCGCGTAGGCCTGGACGACCCGGATGCCGGCCAGGTTCTCCTGGACAAATGTACTGAGGGTACTGAGATGCCGCTGGATATCCCGATACCGGTTGAAGATCCGGTTGCCGGCTACGAGCATGAGGGCGGTGATGCCGGGAAGGGGCAGGAGGCTCCATAACGTCAACCACGGATCGATGACCACCATCAGCAGCAGGCTACTGGAAACCATCAAGACGGCGTCGATCGTCGCCATGGCCCCCATCCCCAGCATCTCGCGGACGGAGACCATATCGTTGGTCAGCCGCGACATCAGGTCGCCGGTTTTGGTACGGGTGAAGTAACTGAGCGGCAGGCGCTGCAAGTGGGCAAAGATCTCATTCCTGAAATCCCATTCGATATGCCGCGAGAACCCGAATACGTGAGTCCGCCAGTAGTAGCGAAAGATCACCTGAAAGCCGGCGGCCAGGATAATCAGTGCAGGATACTTCCAGAGGGGAACGGTCATCTCCGGACCGCCCAGCAAGGCGTCCAGGGCATCCTTGGTCAACCACGGGATAGCCAGCCCGCACAGGTCAGTCATAACCAGCGCAGCTAGACCGATGAACAGGAACCGCCGGTGCCGGTACAGGTACGGTCGAAGCCGGGCGAACTTCTTGAAAATCTTACGCCTCCGTGTTTAGATGCAGGAATTTAGACCAGTTAGTAAAGTGATTGTACGTGAGCCTACGCCCCTTGTAAAGGTATTGCAGGCCGCAGTGGCCTTAGGTCAAGGCCGTGGCGTTCGGTTGGAAGAACTGTCCGATCGTTGAGGGTGATATCCTATCGAGTCTCCTGCCAGAAGGGAGGGGCCAGTGATG
Source organism: Candidatus Methylomirabilis sp. (assembly GCF_028716865.1). NCBI lineage: Bacteria > Methylomirabilota (SeqCode) > Methylomirabilia (SeqCode) > Methylomirabilales (SeqCode) > Methylomirabilaceae (SeqCode) > Methylomirabilis (SeqCode) > Methylomirabilis sp. (SeqCode). Next base: position 27,679 of record NZ_JAQUOY010000020.1, read on the forward strand.
GGAAACACACCTGACTCGGCGCATCTGGCAGTAACGACGTTGGACGGCGTTATTAGTGCCAGACGCCGGGGATCGTGGTCCCGCAGGTGGGGCAGGCGCCGTCTTTGAGGGTATTTTTAAGGATGGTGTAGCCGTTCCGCTCGATCAGCAGTTTGTGGCACACAGGACAGTAGGTGTTCTCGTGTGCGCCGACGCGGCCCGGCAGATTGCCGGCATAGACATAACGCAGGCCGGCTTTCTTTCCGATCTCGGCCGCTCGGAGCAGGGTGGCAACCGTCGTGTTGGCATGGTCCAGCATCTTGTAATCCTGATGGAACGCCGTGACATGCCAAGGAAGATCGACGGAGACAGACGCCAGAAACTCGGCGATCTGGGTCAACTCCGCATCCGAATCGTTGAACTCCGGCACGATGAGTGTGACGATCTCAACCCAAAACTGCTTCTCCACAAGCAGCGTGATCGTCTCCAGGACGTTTCCTAACACGCCGCCCAGCTTCCGGTAGTTGGCGTCGTTGAACCCCTTCAAATCGACCTTGTACAGGTCCACCCAGGGCTTCAGGTGCTCGATCACCTGCGGCGTGCCGTTGCCGTTGCTGATGTAGGCAGTCTTTAAGCCGTTCGCTTTGGCCACGCGGAAGATCTCGACCGCCCACTCGCTGGTGATCAGGGGTTCGTTGTAGGTACTGGCGACGATCGGCGCGCGGTGACGTTCCGCCATGCCGACCAGGTCGTCGGCCGACACCAGCTCCGGCGGGCTCACCGCCTCGGGATCGCGCAACGCCTGCGACGTGAGCCAATTCTGGCAGTAGCCGCAATGGAAATCGCAACCGAGCATCCCGAAGCTCATGGCGAGTGAGCCGGGGAGCACATGATAAAATGGTTTCTTCTCCACCGGATCGACCTGCAAGGCGCTGACGTAGCCGGTGGGAACTTGCAGGACGCCTCCCTTGTTGAACCGGACCCGGCAGACCCCTTGTCGCCCCTCCGGGATCAGACATCGGTGGCCGCACGCATAACACCGCACCCGCCGGTTGGGAAGCTTCTCGTACAGCTCCCCCTCCTTGGTGAGTCTGGCTAAGGTATCAGCAAGGGTCATCACGGCCGGCATGGGAGTCCTCTGGTTGACAAGCCTCGTTGTCTCAGTTCCTACTCACAATATAGCGCTCCGCTTGGCCTCCTACAAGCTGCCGCTCTTCGTGGCTTTTTGCCATGCGGACTCGGCACTGGTTTTCTCGCCGCGCCTATGGATGCATTGACACCTCGGATCGCCTCGTTATAGAGTGCATCGACGTGAGCGGGCATAGAAATGATCGATGTCACAGAAGTTGTCGATGATCGTCGTACGGGCGAGACGGTCCTGGAGGTCCCCCTCTGGGGTCGGCTGTTGCTGGACTGCTCCCTGTTGAATAAGGGAAGCGCCTTTTCCGAACAGGAGCGACGCGACTTCGGCTTGGTCGGCCTGCTGCCTTCCCGTGTAAGCACCTTGGAGGAACAGGCGACCCGGAGGTATGAGGAGTACCTGAAGAAGACGACGGCGCTGGAGCACTTCCTTTTCCTCCGTGCCCTGCAGGACCGGAACGAAACGCTATTTTACCGTCTGCTGCAAGACCACCTCACCGAGATGTTGCCGATGATCTACACCCCGGAGGTGGGAGAGGTCTGTCAGCGCTACAGCCATATTTACCACCGGTCTCGCGGACTGTTCATCTCCTATCCACAACGGCAGGAGATGGACACCATTCTGGAAAACCGGCCGTATCGCCAGGTAGACGTGATCGTCGTGACCGATGGCGAGCGCATCCTCGGGCTCGGCGATCAGGGGGTGGGCGGGATCGGCATTCCAGTCGGGAAGTTGGCCCTGTACACCGTGTGCGGCGGGGTAGACCCCGGCCGGACGCTGCCCGTCGTGCTCGATGTGGGGACGAACAACCCGGAGAGGCTGGCGGACCCGGACTACCTCGGCTGGCGGCATGAACGCGTGCGCGGGCCGGACTACGACGCCTTCGTGGACGAGTTCGTGCAGGCTGTGGAGCGGCACCTGCCCGGCGTACTGCTGCAATGGGAGGACTTCGGCAAGGATCATGCCCGCACACTACGGGACCGCTACCGCGACCGGCTCTGCAGTTTCAACGACGACATCCAGGGGACCGCGGCGGTGACCCTCGCCGCCTTGCTGGCTGGGGGGAGGGCCACCGGCCGCCCTCTGGGCAGCCAGCGCGTGGTCATCTTGGGCCCCGGCTCGGCCGGGACGGGTATCAGCGATCTGCTGGTGGCGGCGCTGGTCCATGAAGGGTTATCCGAGGATGAGGCCCGATCGCGGCTCTGGCTGGTCGGGCGCCACGGTCTGCTGCACACGGGGATGTGCGATCTCAGGCCGGCTCAGCAGCGGTACCGCCAGCCGCTGGAGCGGCTCGCCGGCTGGGAGCGCGGGCCGGCCGGAGAGATTCCCCTGGCCGAGGTGGTGCGTCGCGTGCGACCGACGGTGCTGATCGGCGTGACCGGCCAGCCCGGTCTCTTCACCGAAGACGTGATCCGGACCCTGGCCCGGCAGGTTGAGCGCCCCATTCTCTTGCCGCTTTCCAACCCAACGGCCCAGTGTGAGGCTTTGCCGGCCGACCTGGTGGCCTGGACCGAGGGGCGGGCGCTGGTGGCAACCGGCAGCCCCTTCCCAGGTGTCGCGTACCAAGGACGCACCATCCCGATCAGCCAGTGCAACAACGCCTACGTCTTCCCCGGATTGGGCCTGGGCGTGATCGCCTCGGGGGCCCGGCGTGTCACAGACGAGATGTTCCTGGCGGCAGCACGGGTCCTGAGCGACAGTGCGCCCCCACAGACGGGATTCGACGCGCCCCTCCTGCCGCCGCTTGCAGAGATCCGCGCCCTATCGCGTCGCATCGCGCTGGTCGTGGGACTCGAAGCCCAGCGCCAGGAACTCGCCCCGCGAACCTCGCTCCAGGAGTGGGAGCAACTACTGGATACCAGACAGTGGGAGCCGCGTTATCGGCCCATGCGTCCCCAACGTCGCCCAGCGGATTGACTCGGATTGCATCCGGAGAGCGGCTCAATCGGGCGAGAATAGCCTAGCAATAGATGCAGTGTTTGTCCCCTCTGGGGAACCTAGAAAATCCTTGCTAACCGCTGAAAAACACAATAAACTCCACGTTAGCTACAAAAGTAGTTGATCAAGATAGGCTAAACAATCGACTCAATAGTTGTCGGGACATGGGTTTACCCACAGCGCGGAGCGCCTGAAACATGCCTTCGCTTTACTGGAAGAGTAGGACCGGCCGGGTTAAGCCAGTCACCCTGGCCCCATATCGCTCAGAGCAGGAGTTTGAGCAGGACGTCTTTCAAACTCCAGAGCTCTTGGAGGACGTCTTCCTTCTCAAGCGTCAGATTCGAGGAGGCGCCAAGTCCGGGATCCCCGACATCATCGGGATCGATGTCGACGGGAAGGTCTGCATCATCGAGATGAAGAATGTCCCAATCGATGCGGCCGTCATTCCGCAGATTCTCGAATACGCTATCTGGGCCGAAAGTAACCCGGACTCGATCAAGTCGCTCTGGTTGGAGGCTCACGACCGACCGAACGATCGCGTGATTGATTGGGACAACTTGGAGGTTCGCGTCCTTGTTGTCGCGCCGAGCATCGATCGGGCGACGCTCGAGCATGTCAACAAGATCAACTACCAGGTCGAACTTATCGAGATCACACGCTGGACGTCCGGTAGAGATACCTGGCTTCTCGTGAACCGCCTTGAACCCCTCCCTCCCAAGAAGAAACGCCCGGTCAGCGGGCTGACCATTTACGATCGAGCTGCATACGAGGAGAACCACAACGCAGAGGCCGTACGTGCTTTCCTCCAAACGTGCGACGATCTCCAGGAAATCGCCACGCGTCGCAAATGGCCCGTGGACCGTAAGTTCAACAAGTACTACTGTGGCTTCAAGGTCGGGAACTACATCGTCTTCGGCGTAAAGTGGATCAGCGGCAAGAGCTTCGGCGTCTTCCTGAAGATTCCGGAGGCTGCCATGCGCCGCTCCAAGATCGCGGGCTTCGAATCGAAATACGAGCCGCAATGGAACTAGGCGGTCTACCGGCCTAGGGGGCCATCGTTCAGCGTCGCCAAGATGAGACCGTTCCTGGAAAAGGCGTTGGAGGCCAGAGTGGAGTGACGGGCCGGATAACATGGCCATGAACCCGCTAGCCGGCGCGGAACGTCCTCAGACAGCGAGCAGGTTTGAATTTGCGCCAGCCGCGGGTTATCGCCGCGTTAGCTGCTTAAAGATGAGCGACGCATACATGACCATCGAGAGCATTTGGAACCGTTACTTTTCCGGTTTTGCTATTGATGTCTCGAAAGAAGTCCTGGACCTGCTGCTCCAGGAAGACATCAGGATTCGTCAAAAGGACGGTACGTTGAAGCAGATAAACATTTCACGGCCGACATCAATGCCAAGTAGCTTCGTGGTCGGTCTTCGCTACATGAAGAAGGACGGGACACCAACCGAAGATCATTTTCTCTGCCGAAACGGTTGCCCTATAGAGCGGCACTACGGGAAGCAACTTGAGATGGTGCTCCCGGAGTACAAAGGAACACATAAACAGAGAGTCGATCTTTCCGTGCCAAGTACAACCGGCATGCCCATCACGTATGTAAATACCATCAGCTTCCAAAGAAGCAATCCGTGAGTGGCCGGTGGCACGTACGCCTGACCAGCCGGGGACACGGGTTGCACTTGATGACGTGTCAATCTACCATATTCATCCTCGACCCGCATGTGGCGTTCATGGAGCCGACGGCGCAATGGTTTCCGCAAGTGCCGCAGGTGAACTTAAGCGTTAGAGGTTACACCTTGCCCTTAGGAATACGACAGGACAAGATATGATCCAAAAGACAGTGACGAAACGCCGCGCGCAGGATCCTGCCTCTACGAAAGAAGATTTGGTATACTGGTTGAGTAGACGTAGAAGGAACGCGTCGCAACCGTAAACCTTTTGGGGCAACAATACTTACGAAGGGGTATCCCGATGGAAACGAAGCTGAAAATGGTCTACTGGAAGGGAGAAAAGTATTGGGTCGGTAAGCTAGTCGATCACCCAGAGATCATGACGCAGGGCGAAAACCTTCAGGAGTTGGAAGAGAATATCGTTGATGCATATCGGCTGATGGCTTTTGATGATATTCCGGCGGAACATGCGATTAAAGAAATTACCTTGGTCGTATGAAGCGGAAGGAACTGATCAAGAAACTCATGGCCGCTGGTTGTGTTTTTGTCCGTCCCGGCGCACGACATGACTTATATATGAACCCGAAGACCAACCGGAAGCAACCCGTGCCTCGGCATACGGAAATAGACGAGAACTTGGCCAGACACATATTGAAGATTTTGGAATGATATCCCGCTTCAGTGCAGCGGCACAGCTCGCCGCTGCACTGGCAGATAATAACCTGCTTGACTCTACCGTTATACACACATCAGCGGCTACGCCCTCGCGCTGACCACCTTTACGAAGCCTCCTCCAGATCGATCAGGGCTCGGATCATGTCCGTCTCGGTGATAATGCCGACGACCTTCTCATCCTTTAATACCGGCAGCGCGCCAATCCGTCGGTTGAGGAGCAGGCGCGCCGCCTCGGCAATCGTGGTTTCCGGCGTCACGGCGATCACTTTCTTGGTCATGATCTCTTTCACTGTCAATTTATCCAGCAGGTAGTGAACCTCGTAGATAGACAGGCTCGTGGCAGGAGAGGGCCTCATAAGCCGAAAGTCCCGATCGGTGACGATCCCTCGTAGCTTGCCGTTATCGGTCACGAGGAGATGTCGAATACCCTTCTTCTTCATCATGTACAGCGCGGCGTTGGCCCGCTCCTCGAGACCGACCATGACCACTTTGGTTTGCATGTACCGTTTGACTAGCATGGGTTCTCCTTTGGCTTCATATACCCCTCCTTCGTGTTGGGTTCTCCATGAATTACTTGTGTGCCAGGCGGCGAACAGCGGCACCAAGGCGCTGCATCGGAGCCGAGTAGACACCTGGAGGAATGATCGCATCGATCAGGATTGTGGCATTGACCTCCAGTGCCTCCGCCAGTGCCCGCCCGAGCTCCTCAGCCGTACGGACGCGGAAGGCACGGGCCCCCAGGCTCTCTGCGAGTCGCACATAGTCGGGAGCCGGCAACTCATATGATTTGGCCGGCCCATTCAACGCGGCCAGCATGCCGTGGCTCCGATTGTTAAAGAGGATCACAATGGCGTGCAGGTTCAGGCGCACGCATGTGACCAGGTCCAGGCCGGTCATGAGGAAGGCCCCATCGCCCACAAGGGCCACGGGACGCCGACCCGGTGCGGCCAAGCCCGCGCCGACGGCTGCCGGTACGGCGAAGCCCATGCTGGAGTAGTAGCCCGGCCCCAGGAACATGTCCGTCGCCAGGTCTACACTCGCGAAGAGCGCATCACCCACATCGGCGGTGTACAGGACCGGCTGGCCGGCCGCCACCCGATTGAGCACGGCAATGATGGTATCGGGCGTCAGCGTCCCAGCCGTGGCCGATTGAGACGGTAGTGGCGGCGGAAGCGGCTCCATACGCTTCGGCGGCTCCGGTAGGGTCAGGAGCGCATCCATCAGCTCCTCCAAACTCACATCCGGAAATCTGTGATAGCTGACAGTGACACCCTCATGGACCGCCGAAATGACCTTGCGCCGATCGAATCGAGCCGTAAACATGCCGGTGTTCACGTCGGTCATGAGGGCGCCAAGCATCAGGACACAGTCGGCCGTCTCCAGCACCTTGCGGGCTCTGGGCGATCCTATTTCGCCGAGGTAGTTGCCCACAAAGAGAGGATGCTGCTCCGGGAAGACCGCCTTACCGTCCAGGGATGTGGCTACCGGCAGTCCGTACTTCTCAGCAAGCGCAACGAGCTTGTCGTGGAGCCGAAAGCGGCGGATCTCAGCCCCTGCATAGATGGCCGGCAACTCGGCCACCCGGATACGGGCCAACACCTCGGCCAGGGCTTCGTTAGCAGCGCGCTCATCTCGAGGCCGGACATCCTGCTCACGTCTGGCGGGGACGGGTACATCCGCTCGAATCAGGTCCCGCGGGATCTCGATGTAGCCGGGGCGCTTCGTGCGGAGGATGCTGTCGATCACCCGGTCCACCTCGGTGACAGCATGGGCCGGGTCGTCGAGGGCCGCAGCGGCGCCGGTGACCTCGCGGTAGACTCGCAACTGGCTGGCAAAAGTCTTGACCCGGTGATGCAGGAGGGCGTCGGGGTCTCGATGGGCGATCTCGGGCGCGCCGGAGAGGACGAGTACCGGCGATCGCTCGGCGTAGGCCTGGGCGATGGCGTTCACCATGTTAAGGGCGCCCGCGCCGTAGGTCACTGCCGCCACACCCAGACCTTGGATGCGCGCATAGGCATCCGCCGCATACCCCACGGACGGCTCATGGGTGAGGATCACCGGCTCGATCCCCGGCTCCTCCTCCAGGGCGCGGAAGAACGGCAGAAAGAAATCGCCCGGCAGGCCGAACACATGCCGTACTCCGACTTCCTTAAAACGCCCAAACAGATACCGACACAGCTCCATGCCTTCCTACCGTCCACCTGTCCCATCGCCGTCGGTTCCTGGCAGCAGGTCAGCGAAGACGAAACCGTCGCGGGTGACAACCTCGCCGAGGCTTACCGGAATGGAATGGGCGAACATCGGTCCGGCGCAGGCGAAGGTGTGAAACTCCCCCCGCTCGCCGCAGGGATCCACCTCATCAGGCAATTCATCCAACAGGATGCCATCAAACAGGCGTCCTGCATACGACGGAGAGAGTCTCTTCGGATCGATGCACGTGATCCGAGCCTTGAGGCCGGCGCCCACCATCTCGTAGGCAAGCGTGCGCGTTGGCCTGCCCCATAGCGGAAACAGCGGCGTAAGTCCGGTGCCTTGCATCCGACTCTCGCGATACTGCCGAACGTCCTCGAGAAAGAGGTCACCGAAGGCGACATGCGTAATCGTAAGCTGGGTACGGACCTCGGCCAGGGCTCGGCCCATCGCCTCCTCATAGGCCGCATTGGAGCAGGGCCAGGGCAGCGGCACATTGATGAGCGGAAGACCGGCGGCCCGTGCCTGCGCCTCGACCAGCCCTCGCCGTACCGCGTGCATGGCCACCCGGTCGAACACCTCGTTGAAGGTGGTGAGCAGCCCCACCACCTCCACCTCACCCGCCTGCCGCAGGACCTGGAGCGTCCAGGCCGAGTCCTTCCCGCTGCTCCAGGCGACGAGCGCCCGTGGACGGTTCGTCATCACGGAGCCCCGCCTTACGTCTGGTGCCGACATATACATTCGATCGGCGGTCAAGGCTCTAGCGCTCCTTTTCCCCTAGCCCTTCAAGGCCGATCTGGCCGCACTTCTTGCCAGCCAGGCGGCAGGCGAGCGACAGGGCGTCAGCCAGTCCCCGACCCCTGACGTAGGCATCGATCAGCCCGGCGTTAAAGGTATCGCCGGCCCCCAGCGTGTCTTTCACTTCAACGGGAGAGAAGGCAGGACTGTGGTAGATCGCTCCCCGCCGGTCGAGGCCGTAGGCGCCCTCCTTACCCCATGTGACGATCAGGTCGGCCTGCGGCGCCTGCTCCCGTATCTTGAACAGCAAGGCGTGGGGCGCATCGAATCCCAGATAGTTGGCATAGACACGTGAGAAAACCAGCATCTTCACGTCCGCAAACACTGCCTCGATTCCTGGGCGCGGCTTCTCCACCTCGACTGAGCATAGGAGGTCCGGGCGGGTCTCGCGGAGGCGGCGAACCATACGGGCCGTTTCCGGACCGTCTCGACCCTCGAAGTGGACCCAGTCAAACGGCGTCAGATCAATTCGCTTGAACTCGGCATCTCCGTACTCAGGCAGGTCTCGAAAGTGCACGATGGTACGCGTGCCCCCTTCGAGACTCACCAGGACGCATGAGATTGGCGGTCGGCCGGCGACGCGGCGGCAGGCGGTGAGGTCGATTCTATGCCCAGCCAAGCGCTCAAGGATCGGGGTAGCCTCCTGGCCATCCGCCAGCACACCACCAAAGGCGCACATGTGACCCAGTTGGCTGAGGACAACCAGGGTATTGGCAGCGTTACCACCAAGGCTGGGGCGAAGCCCCCTGGCGCGAAGCTCGGCGTCCTCATCGGGGTAGTGCGTGAGGGTGAAGATGAGGTCAAGCGTCGCAGTACCGATGGCCAAGATCCGCGCCATACCGGTTCCCCCTTGATGTGCTTCGACGGGCTCAGCACGAACGGGAAAACGTTAATCTTCTCAATGCCCATACCGTTCGCCCTGAGCATGTCGAAGGGTGAACGGGGGATTGCAGGATAGGCTCCCGGCTCAGTCAAACTGGTAATGCTTTTTGATGGGGCGGAGGATGTCCCAGGTACAGGCCATCCCGACGGGAAAGGTGACGAGATCCCCCTTGCCGATCCGGACCGGCTCCCCGCCCTCTGGCGTGACGATCACCTCCCCCTCCAGGACATAACAGGTCTCCGTACTATCGTAGCTCCAGGGAAAGGTCGAGACCTCTTTACTCCAAGTTGGCCAAGTCGTGATCCTGAGCGCCGTGAGTCGCTCCGGAGAAGGGTTGCGCTCTACCTGAATCTTCATCTGTCCGCCCTCCTTTCGTTTCAGTATGTCCCCTCAGCCAATGGCCGCATGGTAAGCTGCCCTTGACGTACCGGTCAAGCCGAAACTGGGACCTGAAGACGTGTGATGATCTGCCCTTTCGGACAACCATTGGAAACAATCGAGTGCTCTGTTATGATTCATATGAAAGGGAGAAGCTATGCCAACCCCTGAGGAACTCAAGGAAGAGGACAGGAAGATACGGCAACTTCGGCTCGTGGTCAACCTCACAATGAGCACGATCAGCCAGACGACACTGTCGTTGGAGGAGGCCTCCAAGATGGTCGTCGCCACGAGGGAGTTGGCGCTGCGCCTCTTTCCCGGCAAGGAGCTGGCCTTCGATCTAATCTATCAGCCCCGCTTCCGGAGGCTCCTGGCTGAACGGTTCCGCCTCCATTGAGGTTGGGATCTCCTCGGCATCCTCACTAAGAATGACGCAGAAATCGCAGCAGATCGCTAAGACCGACCTGCTCCTCGGCGCCCATATGTCGATCGCGGGCGGAGTCGATCTGGCGCCGCTGAGGGGCCAACAGGTCGGCTGTCGAACTATCCAGCTTTTTACCAAGAGCAGCAACCAGTGGCGGGCCAGGTCTCTGCCTTCTGACGAGATCGACCGATTTCGCGCCAATCTTCAGGCTGCCGCAATTGTTCCTGCCGTAGCCCACGGCGCCTACCTGATCAATCTGGCCTCGACCGATCCTGCGTTGTATCAGCGGTCGATGGCAGCCTGCCTGGAGGAGCTTGAGCGGGCCGAAGCGCTCGGCATCCCCTATCTGGTGATCCATCCAGGATCTCACATGGGAGCCGGAGAGGAGGCGGGATTACGACAGGTGGCGAACAGTCTCCGAGAGCTTCTGAAGCGAACGAATGGCTGTCGGGTCCAGGTGGTTCTCGAGACGACCGCCGGCCAGGGAACCGCTCTGGGGCATCGCTTCGAGCAGATCGCGCTGCTCTTGGATCAGATCGGACTGCCGGAGCGAACCGGCGTCTGCCTGGATACCTGCCATCTGTTTGCCGCCGGCTACGACATCCGGACCCTTGACGATTATCACGGCGTCCTCCGCGTATTCGATCAGGTTGTGGGCATCCCCTCCCTCAAGGTCATTCACGTCAACGACTGCAAAAAGGAACTGGGGTGCCGCGTGGACCGCCACGAGCACATCGGCAAAGGGACGATTGGCATCGAGGCGTTCCGTTGCCTGGTCACTGATCTCCGCCTATATGGAATCCCGATGATTATCGAAACCCCGAAGGACGGCGACTTCATGAAAGCCGATCGCCGGAATCTGAAGATCCTCCGAGGTCTTGTGAAGGAGCAGCGAACCGCGTGATAGCTTGCCGTGTAACCTCATTAATCGCTCCGCGCTTACCCGGGAAGGTTTTTAGTTGCATTGATTCTGAAAAGGGGTTAACGTGAAGCCGCAAGGAGAGGTGAGAATAGCTCCGCGCCTGTGATCCTGCCGCAGGCCAGCGGGATAGAAGATATAAGGAGGTCAATCAGGGCTGTTTCGCTATGATCCAGATGTTCCAGGTGTACAAGACGTTTGGAAAAGATCTGGAGGCCTTGGTCGATATCAATCTTCATATTCACAAGGGGGAGATGGTCTTCCTGGCTGGCCCCAACGGTGCCGGGAAAAGTACGCTACTCCGTTTGATCTTCCGCGACGAGCTTCCCACCTCTGGTCAGATCCTGGTCAATGGCCGCAACATCGTCCGCATGAAACCGAGGGCAGTCCCGTATCTGAGGCGGACTCTGGGGATCGTCTTTCAGGATTTCGCGCTCCTTCGCGACCGGACTATCGAGGAGAACCTTGCCCTGGTGGCCAGGGTGGTCGGTATGACGACGATACAGGTGCAGCGCAAGATCGCGCAACTGCTGAAACTGGTTGGGCTGTCTCACAAGGCACAAATGATGCCGTACAAGCTGTCGAGCGGCGAGCAGCAGCGAGCGGCGATGGCGAGGGCGCTGATGAATGATCCTCTCATCCTCTTGGCCGACGAGCCGACCGGGAACCTGGATGCTGAGCTGGCCGCAGACGTCATACGACTTCTTGTTGAGATTAACGTGCAGGGGACTACCGTCTTGGTGGCCACTCACAATCCCAAACTGGCAGAGGAGGCGGGCTGCCGAACAGTGTTCCTCAAACAAGGAAGGATCGTTGAGGAATGGCAGCGAGTGGACCGGCCGATAAGCTTGCCTCAACAGAAGGGGCTGGGGTAAAAGGCCTCGGGCTCAGGCGGGCCTCTCCCGTCCGGCGCACGGCGCATCCGACGAATGGTTGAGAAGCTAAAACAGCTGTTGGCCCATGCCCTGATCAACCTGGTTCGCGCTGGGTGGGGTGGGCTGGCGTCGATTACCAGCATCGCGATGTCGTTTCTCATCATTGGCATCTTTCTCCTGTTAGTCCAGCATTTTAATGCGCTTGTTGCCGAGTGGAAGGAACAACTCCAGGTCTCTGTCTTTCTGGATGACCGGATTACCCCGATGCAGCTAGAGATGCTCAGGCGTCGGATCGAGAACGAGGCAGCCGTCAAGGCCTTCACGTTCACAACGAAGGAAGAAGCGCTGGCCAACTTCCGCCGCGAACTCAAGGGGCAGGAGAGCCTCCTCGAGGGTCTGGGTGATAATCCGCTCCCCGCTTCGTTCCAGCTCAAGATCCGCGGAGGGTATCAAAGCCCGGAAGTCCTCAAAGGGCTCAGTGCGTTCCTGAGCCGCCTTGAGGGCGTGGAGGATATCCAGTACGGGCAGGAATGGGTCGAGCGCATTTCCCACGCTGCACGACTTATCAGGCTGCTCGGCATCATCATCGGTGCGGCGCTGACGCTAGGATCGGCCATGATCGTCTCGAATACTATTCGGCTCGCAGTCTACGCCCGTGCGCAAGAGATTGAGATCATGCGGCTGGTAGGCGCCACCAAGGCATACATCCGCGCCCCCTTCCTGGTGGAGGGAATGCTCCAGGGCAGCCTTGGCGCCGGCCTCGCCTTGGGTGTGCTGTTTGCGGCCTACCGATTCGTCGCGCCGACCTTCAACTTGGCCTCCCCGCTCTTCCCGACGGCGGCTGGCCCAGGATTCTTGGAATCGTCGATGATGGCAGGTCTGGTAGGCGGGGGCGCAGCGATCGGGGCCCTGGGCAGTTTGATCGCGGTCAGTCGCTTCCTCAAGGTGTAGCCGGCAGTCAGCAGAAGGGAGCAATGGCTCGTTCGCCTCTTACCATCCGGGTGATGGTGGTCTTCATGGCAATCTTTCTCCTCGGCCCGCCAGCCGGTCTGGCAACTACAAAAAGGCCGGTGCCGCCATCGCGCCTTCGCGAGAAGCGCGAAGAGCTCAATCAGGTAAAAAGGGAGCTGGACCGGGAGCGTAAGCAGACACAACAGGTGGCGCGGAAAGAGCGATCGCTTTCCGAGGATTTGGATCGGATCGATCAGGAGCTTCAGCAGAAGGGCCGAGAGCTGAAAGAGCTGCAGGCCGGGCTGAAGGTAAGTACGGAACGGCTTCAGGCCATCCAGAACAATATCAGGCTGATCAGAACTCGCCTGAACCAGACACAGGACCTGTTCCGGCGGCGTGTCCGCGCCATCTACAAACAGGGCCGGCATGGCTATGTCCAGGCCCTCTTGTCCTCAGAGGATATGTCGGGCGCCGGGCGTCGTATACGATACCTTGCTGCAATTGCGAATCAGGACCAGCGGATGGTTGCTGCCTACTCGACTGACCTCGAAACCCTGGGGGCTCAACAAGCTGAGCTGGAACGGTTGAAGGCTGAGCTGACCCTGAGCCAAAAAGCCGTCACCGCAAAACGCGAAGAGATCCTGGAGGAACAGCGTGCCAGACGCCTGTTGCTGGCCAAGGTTCAGGAGCAGAAAAAAAGCCATCTGGTCGCCATCCGGGAACTGGAGCTGGCCGCTCGCGAGCTTCAGGGCCTTATCGGTCGCCTGCAGCGAGAGAAACGGCCTCAGAGTGGGAGAACGCCCCATCCCGAGTCGTTGCGGGCTCCTGGGCCTTCTGAAGGACCAATTGGGCCGTTCGCATCGCTCAAGGGCAAATTGCCGTGGCCGACGACCGGCACCCTGACCTCTACCTTTGGCAAGCAAGAGCATGCGCGGTACAGGACGGTGACCTGGAGTCACGGCATCGAGATCAATGCTCCCGAGAGGCAGAAGATCGTTTCGGTCTTTGAAGGTGTTGTGCTCTACGCCGATTGGTTCAAAGGGTACGGCCGCTTGATCGTTCTTGACCACGGAGATGGCTACTACACCGTCTATGCGCATGCCGCAGAGATTCTCGTCAAGGTGGGCGATCGAGTGGCAAAGGGGCAAGCCATCGGGTTGGTCGGTACCACCGGCTCGGTAACCGGGTCTCAGCTCTATTTTGAAGTGCGGCATCGGGGCGGGCCACAGGATCCCGTAGCGTGGCTTGCCCCTAACTGATGTGAAACGAGAGGATCTAGGGTAGAGGGTTTAGAATCAAAGGGGACCCTCGAGACCCTAACCCCTATACCCTGTCCTTAGGAGGAATCGATGAGATCTGGAGGTCATTTTCGGAACGGGTGGAAGCGTCTGGTCGTCGCATTGGGCCTGGCGCTGTTGGTCATCAGTGGCGGCGGCACCCATGAGGTCACGGCTGTCGAGGACAGCTACGAGCAGTTGAAGGTCTTCACTGAGGTCCTGTCGCTGGTCCAGGCCAATTACGTGGAGGAGACGAAACCCCGCGATCTCATCTACAGCGGCATTAAAGGGATGCTAGAGTCGCTCGATCCTCATAGCGCGTTCATGCCGCCCGATATCTTTAAAGAGATGCAGGTCGAGACCCAGGGTTCGTTCGGCGGCCTGGGGATCGAGATTACGGTCAAGGACAGGATGCTCACGGTGGTGGCGCCAATCGAAGGGACCCCCGCCGATCGGGCCGGCATTCATCCGGGCGACCGGATTGTGAAGATCGACGGGAGCCAGACCAAAGACATGACCCTTATGGAGGCAGTGAAAAAGCTCCGGGGTCCCAAGGGCACGAGCGTCACACTGACCATCCTCCGTGAGGAGTCCCCTGGCCCGTTCGAGCTGACGTTGGTTCGGGAAGTCATCGAGGTGAAAAGCGTAAAGACCAAGGATCTGGGCGATGGGATCGTCTACGTCCGGATTAGCGCGTTCCAGGAGCGGACCGGGAAAGACCTCCTGAAGGCGATCGAGCAGTTGGGGCAGGGCGCGATGTCGGCCATGGTGCTGGACCTTCGCAACAACCCGGGCGGCCTCCTGAATCAGGCCGTCCAGGTGTCCGATCTGTTCCTGGACCAAGGGCAGCTCATCGTTTACACTGAGGGTCGAATCAAGAACCAGGATCTCCGTTTCTCGGCCGAACACGGGGCTCAGGTCCCCAAGATCCCCATTGTGGTCCTGGTGAATGGGGGCTCCGCCAGCGCCTCCGAGATCGTCGCGGGCGCGCTTCAGGACTGGAAGCGGGCAGTGATCCTTGGGACCAAAACCTTCGGGAAGGGGTCGGTGCAGACGGTTGTTCCGCTGAGCGATGGTTCCGGCCTGCGTTTGACCACGGCGAAGTATTTCACGCCAAAGGGACGGTCGATCCACGGCACCGGGCTTGTGCCTGATATCATCGTGGAGGTACCGAGGCCCACCGCTGTAGCCAAGGCGCCGGGTGGCCCGGGTGAAAAAGAGGGTGAGCCAATAAAAGTACAGGCTGAGAAACGGCAGGAGAAGAAGATTTCCGAAGAGGAGGGAGACGCGAGTCTCCAGATCGGCAAGCGAGAGGGACCAGATCCCAACAGCGACATCCAGTTAAAGCGAGCGATGGAGATTCTCAAGGCGAGCCGAATCATCGAGAAGGGATTTGTGAAAGGGAATGCAGGGTAAATGCAGCACTCAGTAAGGACAGGCAGGTGGATAGACTGAAGGCTGAAGACTGGAGGAGGTTATTAGGCTAAGGGCTGAATGTTTAGGTAGTTTTCCTTCGACCTTCAGCCTTCAGTCTAAACTCCTAACCGCTGAATAATGTCATATCTTACTCTTGGGATTGAAACCTCCTGTGACGAGACGGCGGCCGCTGTACTGGAGGATGACCGGCGAATCCGTTCTTCCGTGATCGCCTCCCAGGATACCGTCCATGCCCCCTACGGCGGGGTTGTTCCTGAGTTGGCCTCCCGCCGTCACGTGGAGGCTGTCTGGCCGGTCGTCCAGGAGGCGCTCACCAAGGCAGGGGTCAGCCTCGCCGAACTTGACGGGATCGCGGCAACGTCAGGACCGGGGCTGATCGGTTCCCTGCTGGTTGGTCTCTGCTTCGGGAAGGCGCTTGCCTTTGCCCGTCATATCCCACTGGTCGGTGTGAATCACCTGGAGGGGCATCTCTATGCCGCCCTGCTGGATCATGAGGAGCTGTCCTTTCCCTTTACCGGGCTCGTGACATCGGGTGGCCACACTCACCTCTATCTGGCCACAGCCCCTGGCGTCTATCGCTTGCTCGGTCGGACCAGGGATGATGCTGCAGGAGAGGCCTTCGACAAGGTGGCCAAGTTCCTCGGCCTCGGTTATCCAGGCGGGCCGGTGATCGAGGAGTGGGCGCGTAAAGGCGACCCAAACGCTGTGCGGTTTCCAAGGCCTATGCGTGAGCAAGATTCATGCGATTTCAGCTTCAGCGGTCTGAAAACCGCAGTGGTCAATTATGCGAAGGGTTTAGGGTTTAGGGTTCAGGGTTCAAGTAGTAGTTCGCTTCAGCCTTCAGCCTTCAGCCTTCAGCCTGTTCTCGACCCTACTCTCATAGCAGATATTTGCGCCGGATTTCAAGAAGCTGTGGTGGATGTGCTGGTTCGCGTGAGTCTGGCAGCGACGAAGGCGTCCGCCTCTCGCCGTCTCGTCCTGGCCGGAGGGGTAGCCTGCAATGGCAGGCTCCGGTCGAAGCTCACGGAGCGGGCGGCAGAGGAAGGGGTACAGATCTACTACCCCAGACCGTCCCTCTGCACCGATAACGGCGCCATGATCGCGGCCGCCGGTTACCCTCGCCTTCTGCGCGGCGAGCGAGCCTTACTTGCATTGAACGCCGATGCCGATCTCGCTCTCGGTGTGACATAAGGGAACACGAATGGCGAAGCTACCCATCCTGCTCTACCCATCCCCCGTCATCCGAAAGAAATCGCTGCTGGTCACGTCCATCGATGGCCAGCTTCAGCGCTTCATCGATGATATGGTAGAAACCATGTATGCGGCTCCAGGCATGGGCCTTGCCGCTCCCCAAGTGGGAGCACTCAAGCGGGTCATCGTCCTGGACCCTTCTCACGATCCCGCACATGCACGGCCCCAGGTCCTGATTAATCCCGTACTGGTTAGCGGTGAAGGGCAAGTCGTGGAGGAAGAGGGATGCCTCTGCATCCCGGATCTGAACGAGTCGGTCTCACGATTCAAACAGGTGGTGGTAAAGGCATATGATCGGAATGAGAAGGAGGTTATTCTGGAGGGGGCTGACCTGCTGGCCCGTATCCTACAGCACGAGATCGATCACTTGGACGGTGTCCTGTTCATCGACCGTCTGAGCACGGCAAAGCGTCTCTTACTGAAGCGGCGGCTCAAGAAGGCGAAAAAAGACTAGGACGTAGTAGAATCTTACAATTTCATCTCGACGTTAGCCTTGGTCTTGAGACCCTCGATCCACTCCTTGAATGTGGCCTCGGCCTTCCGATCAAACAGAATGGTGCGAATCTGCTCCTTCACCTGGTCGAATGGAAGGACCCGGCCAGGAACCCGCTCTTCCACGACAATGATGTGGAAGCCGGCCGGAGTCGTGATGATGTCGCTGGCCTGCCCAATCGGCAGGGCAAGGGCGGCCTGCTCCAACTCCGGCGCGAGCTCTCCGCGCCTCATCATCCAGACCTCACCGCTGGAGGCCGCGAGCGGCCCCTCCGAGTACTGCTGAGCGACCGAAGAGAAGTCGGTCCCTGACTTGATCAGCGCCTGCGCCTCCTCAATCCGGCGCTTGGCGCGCGATACCTCACTGGGCGTCGACCCCTTCGGTATAGCCACGAGGAGATGGCGCATCTTGAATTGGGACATGTCCCTGAATTGCGCCTGCTGTTGCTCGTAATATTGCTGGACCTCCTCGTCAAGTACGACGACCTTGGATCGCACCCGCCTCGCTACCAGCTTCGTCAGGACGACCTGGTCGGCAATCCCTCTCCGAAACTGCTCCTCGCTGAGCAGTTCTCTGGATAGAGCAGCCCGCAACTCCTCGTCGCTGGCCAACCCGTTGCGCTTCTTCAATTCCTCAATGGTCGACTGAATCTCTGCGGGGGCCGCCTCGATCTTCTCCTTTTTCGCCTCCTGAAGTTGCAACCTCCTGAGAATCAGCTCGTCCAGGATCTGGCGTTCCGTGCTGCGGAGCTGCTGCTCTCGCTCCATCCCCATCGTGTCCCGCACGATCCTTCGAATAGTCTGAAGCCCTTCCTCTTGCACCTCAGTCAGGGTGATCACGTCATCGTTGACAACGGCGACGACGCGATCGAGGATCACCCCGTGAGCCACGGAAGCCGTCAGCACCCCATAGAGGATGGCCATCCCCAACGGGAGCGTAGGGTATTGGAATCCACTGACCGCATTCCACTTCTGAACCTTGCGCTTTGCGCCTTGCGCTCTACACTGACTCATCGACACTCCTGAAGTCTCGACAGCAGGGCCTGAGTGGTAGCGATCTTGTCTACCCCGTCTACCCGGTATTCCAGTCTCTCATACCCCGCAGGCTTGGCATCTTTCGGGATGTAGCGCAACCGGCCGCCCTCTTCACGAAGCAGGGCTGCCACCTTGGCTGGAGCAAGAGGCGGCGACTCACTGAAAACGAGGCGGATCGTTTTACCGGAAGCATCGACCTCACGGATATGGAGCGTCCGAGCCAGAATCCTGAGAGTGATCGCGGTAAGCAGCCGCTCTGTCTCAGGGGGAGGCTCACCAAAGCGATCGACCAGCTCCTCCCGAAAGGCGGAGACCTCCTGTGCAGATGTGAGCGCAGCCAACCGTTTGTAGAGCTGGAGCCGGACGTTGGGATCCTCGACGTAGGCCTCCGGCATATACCCCTCCGCCTCCAACCTGACAGAAGGCTCGACAGGCTCCGCAGCCGCTTCACCCTTCAACTCCCTGACCGTTGACTCGATCAGCCTGCAATACAGATCAAATCCCACGGCGGCGATCTGACCGTGCTGCTCTGCTCCCAGGAGGTTGCCCGCTCCTCTGATCTCCAGGTCCCGTGCCGCCACCTTGAATCCGGAGCCGAGTTCGGTCAGTTCCGCGATAACCTGGAGCCTCTTTTTTGCTACCTCTGAGAGCACAGCATCCTCCGGCACCAGGAGGTAGGCGTACCCTCGATGCTTGTCCCGACCGACCCGCCCGCGAAGCTGGTAGAGCTGCGCAAGGCCCAAGGCATCGGCCCGATCAATGATGATGGTGTTGGCGGCACCGACATCCAAGCCGGATTCGATGATAGTGGTGCACAGCAGAACATCGAACGTACCGCTGTAAAAGTCGCACATGATCCGTTCCAGGCGCTCTTCAGGCAGCTCGCCGTGAGCCACTGTCAGCCTCGCCCGAGGGACCAACCGCTTGATCAGGCGCGCCACGCGCTGGATACTCTCTACGCGATTATGAACAAAGAAGACCTGTCCTCCTCTGTCCAGCTCCCGCTCTATCGCCTCCTTGATAAGGGCCGGGTCGAACCTGGCTACAGTCGTCCTGATCGAAAGGCGATCCTCCGGCGGGGTTTCGATAGTGCTGATGTCCCTGACTCCCAGCATCGACATGTGCATCGTCCTCGGGATCGGCGTGGCGGTGAGCGTCAGGACATTGACCTGTCGTCGGATCTGCTTCAGGCGCTCCTTAGCCGCGACACCGAAGCGGTGCTCCTCATCTACCACAAGCAGCCCCAGGTCCCGAAAGTGGACATCCTTCTGGAGCAGGCGGTGGGTGCCAATGACAATATCGACGATGCCGTCACGGACGCCACGCAGTACGTCGCCCTGCTCCTTTCGACTGCGGAAGCGTGAGAGCATCTCCACCGTGATCGGGAAACCGCCGAACCGCTCGGAAAAGGTCCGGGAGTGCTGCAGGGCAAGAACGGTGGTTGGGACTAGGATCGCGACCTGCTTCCCCCCCATGACCGTCTTGAAGGCGGCCCGCATCGCCACCTCGGTTTTGCCATACCCGACATCACCGCAGATCAGGCGGTCCATCGGCCGGTCTCGCTCCATGTCGGCCTTAGCCTCGGCGATTGCCTGAAGCTGGCCAGGGGTTTCCTCGTGCGGGAATCCAGCCTCGAATTCCCGTTGCCATGGCGTATCGGGGGGGAGGGCATACCCTTTGACCACCTGCCTGGCTGCATACAGCGTGAGCAGCTCCTGGGTCATCTCGCGAACGGAAGCCTTGACCCGCTCCTTGGCCTTGGTCCAGGAAGCGCTTCCTAACCGATCGAGGGCTGGTGGATTGCCATCAGCGCCCGCATACCGATGGACCAGGTGGAGTTTGCTCGTGGGCACATAGAGCTTGGCGTGGTCGGCATAGACGATGAGCAGATAGTCACCCTCTGTCCCACCGACAGCAATCTGCCGCAGCCCTTTGTATACGCCGATTCCGTGATCCTCATGAACGACAAAGTCACCGTAGGCCAGATCCTGGTAGGAGGCGATGAGGGAGACCGCCTTCGGTCGTAAGCGGCGGGGCGGAATGTGTCGAGTCCCAAAGATCTCGGCTTCAGTAATATAGGTCAGTGACGCCCCATCCAGGTGGAAGCCGCCACTGAGTTCGCCGGCGAGGATAGTGATTTCGCTTGGCGACGCCATTCCTGGGCTGAGAGAGGCTGCGACGTCATGCTCCTTCAGCACCTCAGCCAGGCGCCGACCCTGGGCCTCATTTCTGCAGACCAGGTGGATTCTTCGACTCTGCCGACGCCACCCTTCAAGGTCCCGTACGAGTTCCATCATTCGTCCACGGTAGGCCGGGATGGTGCGCATCTGGAAACCGATAGCCGCCTCTCCCGCAAGGCAGTTGGTTGGCAAGAACTCCTCCAGGAAGATCCGCGGCCTCAGGGAGAGTCTCTGCTCAAGGTCGCTCCAATTGAGGAATGAGAGACAAGATCCGGTAACACCCTCCCTACCGCGCTCCGCGAGGCTTGTACTATTGGCCTTCAGGCTCGACTGGTCTATCAGGACCCAGACGGTATCGGGCGCCACGTACTGCATGAGATCGGCTGGTTCCGGATAACAGTACGGAAGATAGGCATGAAGAGCTGGGAACGGGCGACGATCCTCAAGTGCCTGGATGATCTCGGAAGGAACTGAGTCGCTCTGGGCCTTCTCTACCTTGCGGAGTGCGTCCAGGGCCTGTTGACACGCTTCAGCCGTCAATGGCACTTCTACAACAGGCAGGACGGTGACCTGCTCGACAGAGCGGATGGACCGCTGTGTGGCCGGATCGAAGGCGCGGAGCTCAAGCAGTTCGTCGCCAAAGAACTCGGCGCGGACAGGAAGATCCGACCCTTCGACACGGCTCAGGACAGGTTTTGGAGGGAAGAGGTCGAGGAGATTCCCACGCAGACTGTATTCGCCGCGGTCGGTCACCTGATTTACTCGACGGTAGCCACCTACCTCCAAGGCGCCCAGAAGCTCATCCCGTGCGATCAGTCGTCCAACATACAGCGTAAATGCCGCTCCCAGGAGGGCCGAAGGAGGGAGAAGGCGTTCGAGGGCAGCCTGGATAGAGACAACCGCCAAAGGAAGCTCCTTGGTGGCAAGGCCCGCCAGACAGGCAATTCGCTGATACCCGGTCTCGGGATCCTCATCACGTTCTGACAGGAAGCCCACCGGGCTGCGAAAGAAGACGTGCAGATCCTTCGCCAGAAGCTCGGCTTCGGCGGACGAGGAGGTCAATACCACGAGGGGACGCCTCGTCAGGCGAGCAATCTGGGAGAGGATCAACGCCTTCGAGGCCCCAAAGAGGCCGGTCAGATACAGCGCGTCGACCCCACTGTCAAGTCGGGCCACGATCTCGGCAATCTCAGGGATCAGGAGATCCTCCGACTGCTCCATCGATCGTATCACCATGAGATCCTCTTACTGCTCCTGCAACCTGGCCATCGTCATGATACGACGCAGGATATTGCTTGTAGAAGAGCCCTCCACCAACGGGATCGTCACGACCCGCCCGCCATGCCTCTCTACCGTCTCCCGACCGATGACCTCTTCCTTCGCCCAGTCGGCGCCCTTGACTAATACATCAGGCTCAAGCGCTTCGATGATACGGCTCGGGTCCGGTTCCTCGAAGATCACCACGT
>NZ_JAQUOY010000021.1 GCF_028716865.1 Candidatus Methylomirabilis sp.
CCGGTGGTAGATGAGGGGGGGGAGTTGCGAGGGATCATCACCGTCGATGACGTCCTGAACCTGCTCCTCCCGATGATATGGAAACAGCGGGCAGCGAAAAAGTTCATCTAGCCGTTTCACCACCCAGGACACTCGATGCGGCTTTCGCGGATCAAGAAGCGGCGGATCCTCCGATTTTTGGCCATCATGGGCCCGGGGATCATCACCGCCAGCGTCGATCAGGACGCCGGAGGGATCGCCACCTACTCCCTGGCCGGCGCTCGCTACGGCTTCGGCCTGCTCTGGACGATCCCTCTGATTGTCATCAGCCTGGCGGTGATCCAGGAGATGAACGCCCGGATGGGGATCTTCGCCGGCAAAGGCTTGGCCGATCTCATTCGAGAACGGCTGGGAGTCCGGGTGACCCTGGTCGCCCTAAGCGTACTGGCCTTGGCCAATCTCGCCAATACCGTGGCGAATTTCGCCGGGGTCGCGGCCAGCACCGAGATCTACGGTGTGAGCCGGTACTTTTCCGTGCCCGCCAGCGCCCTCTTACTCAGTTGGCTGGTTGTGAAAGGGACCTACCGGTTCGTCGAGAAAGCCTTCCTCGTCTCCAGCGCCCTCTATCTTGTCTATGCCGTCTCGGCCTTCTTGGCGAGACCGTCGTGGTTGGAGGTCCTGCACGAGACCGTGCGCCCCAATTTCCACATGGACAGTGCATACCTGACGATGCTCATCACCGTCGTGGGGACGACCATCGCCCCGTGGATGCTCTTCTACTTGCAGTCTTCGGTCGTGGACAAAGGGATCAGTACGCGCGAATTCTCCTATGCCAGAGCCGACGCCTACCTCGGCAGCGTCATTGCGGGTGTCATGATGTTCTTCATCATCGTGGCCTGTGGCGCGACGCTCTTTCGGCACGGCATCCGGGTCGAGACGGCCGAACAGGCGGCGATGGCGATCGAGCCCTTCGCCGGCCGATTCGCCGCATTCCTTTTCGGCTTCGGCCTGTTTAACTCTTCGATCGCGGCGGCGGCGGTCATTCCCTTGTCGACAGCCTATGCAGTGTGCGAGGGGCTGGGTTGGGACACGGGTATCAATCGAACCTTTCGCGAGGCGCCAGGGTTCTTCAGCATCTACCTCAGCATGGTGGGGGCCAGCGCGCTGCTGATCCTCTGGCCGAAGGCGCCGCTCATCACCATCATGTACCTTTCTCAGACCTTAAACGGCATCCTGCTTCCGTTTGTCCTGATCTTTATGCTCTTACTGATCAACGACCGGGCGATCATGGGCATTCGCGTCAACTCACCGACATTCAACCTGATCGCCTGGGGAACCGCCGCCCTGATGGTGGTGCTGACACTTTTGCTATTGGTAACCTCGATTATTTGATTCGACGGGGCGAGGGCTTTTGCTTGACAGGTTTCTGTGTGCAAGGGTAAAAAGAGCAGGGTGGAGTGAGGATGGGGCCGAAACAGCGATATACGTCAGCGATCAAGGCATGGCCGGTGGAGGAGCGACCACGCGAGCGACTGCTTGCACATGGGTCGGGCGCGCTGACCACGGCGGAGTTGATCGCCATCCTGCTTCGGACCGGGACCGGCGGCCAGAGCGCCGTCGAGCTGGCCAGGAGCCTGCTGGAAAAAACAGGGGGTTTGCGCGAGCTGGATCGCAAGGGTGTGGAGGAGCTGCAAGAGGCCAAAGGGCTGGGTTTGGCGAAGATCGCCCAGCTCAAGGCCGCTCTAGAACTTGGCCGTCGACTGATGGCTGAGGAAAAGAAGGTTCTCGGGTCCGTGAGTTCCTCGAAAGAGGTGCATGAATGGCTTCGACCGCAGATGCAGGGCCTGACCAAAGAGGTGTTCAAAGTGCTTCTGCTCAACGGCAATAACGAGGTGTTGGAGAGCGTCACTGCCTCGGAGGGATCACTGACGGAAAGCCCGGTCTACCTCCGAAATCTGGTGAACTTGGCCAACCGACACCAGGCGGCTGCCCTGATCGTGGCGCACAACCATCCCTCGGGCAATCCTCGCCCCAGCCCGACTGACAAGTCGCTTACCGAGGAGTTGGTCGTCATGGGGCGGCTGCTCAAGATCGGTGTGCTGGATCACGTGATTATCGGTGATGGACGCTATTACAGCTTTGCCGACGAAGGGTTGATTGAGCAGTATGGTGCGGCCTTTGACGGACGTCGGACGCGGTGAGAAGCGGGGCAGGGGAGGAGGTGGAGCGTTTGGGCGTCAGAGGCTTGTCAAGGGTAGTGAGCGTTTCAGGACTGCTAGCCCTGTTGTTGTTGTCAGGGTGTCAGCTTATCCGCCAGTTCGTCCCTCCCGAGATCAGATCAATAAAGTCTCCGATCAGGCTGTCTCCGCTTAAACATGAGGTGACGGTTCAGTCTGCCCAGGGCATGGGCCCTGCGCCGTTTAAGGTCGATCAAGCCAACGCTGGGTCAGCCGAGGTCACGCTCACCCTCTCCAATCCGACCACCTCTGCTATTCGGGTGATCTGGACAGAGGGGACATTCATCACGGCAGAGAGTATGTCGTACCCAATTGGGGTGAAGACCGGTCAGGACCAACCGTCAACGCTGCCCACGATCATTGAGCCTAATGGTACGCTTCGGATGACGGTCGTTGCCCTCGCCAAAGACGGTAAGCCGGTAGCATCAGGGGGCAAGTCGATTGAGCCGCCCTATCGGGTAGGGCTCAAGCTCACAGTTGAGCGTTCGATCGAGCGATGGAAGGGCACGGTATGGGTCTTTGTCTCGTAAAGAGATCCTCGTAACAAGGAGGTATATTCGCGAATGGGAAGGAGCGAGACAATGCGGGTAATGAGGAGAGAGGTGAGGCGCAAAGCGCCAGGTGCGAAATCCGATGGACGCTCTGTTCTTAGAGGCGGGGTGTCGATAGCGGGAGCTGTTCTGACGTGTG
This sequence comes from Candidatus Methylomirabilis sp., assembly GCF_028716865.1. Classification (NCBI taxonomy): domain Bacteria; phylum Methylomirabilota (SeqCode); class Methylomirabilia (SeqCode); order Methylomirabilales (SeqCode); family Methylomirabilaceae (SeqCode); genus Methylomirabilis (SeqCode); species Methylomirabilis sp. (SeqCode). Next base: position 2,907 of record NZ_JAQUOY010000021.1, read on the forward strand.
CTCTTCTCGCTTTCTGGGTTCTGAACGGGTGGAGTGCTGAGCCTCCGCAGAGCAGTGAACATCACCATCACCCGATGGTGGCACCGCCGCCGCAGATAAAGCAACAGAGTGGCCCGGTAAAACAACAGCCTCGTCTCGCAGTACCTCCAAGATGGCGGTTTACCATGCCGGCCGGAGATCATCATGCGGGACGGCAGGTCTTTGCAGACTTTGAATGCTTCAAGTGCCATGAAGTTGTCGGTGAGAATTTTCCGGCGCCCAAGGCCGAGCAGGGGGATGTCGGACCCGCCCTCTCAGGGATGGGGGCGATGCATCCGGCGGAGTATTTCCTCGAGACAATGATCGACCCGAATGCCTCCGTAGCCTGGCGGATCAAGCACCACAAGGATGAACAAAAAGGGTATCTCGGTGCCGATGGTAAATCAAAGATGCCCAGCTACAACGAGACTATGACGGTCCAGCAACTCATCGATCTCGTCGCCTACATGAAGAGCTTGACCGAGGGTGGCCATCGACATTGAGGTCGGTGCGAGGCGCGAAGTGTGCGATACCAGCACGGGTCTCTACCAGCGGCAACGGGGCTTCTTTACGCAGGTCTACGAGTCTGGCGGGCCGACGCCTTGGCCTTCCACTGAACCAACGCCGGCTGTCAGCCGCTTGGCGCATCTGCTGAAGCGACGCAAGGGGGGTGGTCGGGTCCTCGACCTGGGTTGTGGCGAGGGACGACATACGCTTCTCTTTGCTAAAGCCGGACTCTTTACTGTCGGCCTTGACTATCTGGCCGCGCCCCTGAGGACGGTCTCGCAGCGGGCAGGTGAGAAATGTCTCACTCCACGGATCAGGCTCTTACTGGGCGATGCCCTCGTACCGCCCTTGAAGCCAGGTAGTTTTGACGCGCTGGTGGACAGCGGGGTATTCCATCACCTCAAGAAGGCTGACTGGCCGCTCTACCTCGACCGCGTGCTGGGCCTTGTGAGGCCGGGCGGATACTTCCACCTCACGGTCTTCAGCACCAAGTTCAAGCACTATCCTGGCGAGCGGCGGACTCGCAACTGGTTGGTCCACCGTAACCACTATGACCGCTTCTTCGTCAAGCATGACTTTGCCGGAATCTTCGGTCATCAGTACGAGATTCTCGCCATCGAGGAGGAGCGCGAGGGGCTGAATGGCTTCTTTCACGTCCTCATGCGGAAAGCGCCAGAGCCACGATAAGGATGATGCGTGCTTGGATAGCTCTTCCGGCCCCCAGAAGCGTGCCTATACAGCCATTGCATCTTCGCTCGCTGTGGCTGTTTATTCTGGGCTTCCTTATCAGTGTCCTTGTCGCACCACGGACCGCACACTTCGGCGGTCTGTCTACCCCCTTGGCTTCAGCGACCGAGCTAACGCCCGCTCTCCAGCCCGGTTTAACCATTGACGACCCCCAGACGCTGGAGATCATCGCGCAGCCGACCGTACGGCGGCAAATTCCGCCGATACGATTTGCAGGGGATCGTCGAACCTACGAGTTTCTGGTGACTCATCCGCCATTCTCGACGCAACTGGCCAGGCGTCTGCACCCACCCCTCGAACGATACACCGTGACGCAGATCGGGGAAGGTGTCTACACTGTCGAAGACCGTGGTGCCCTGCGAGGCGAAGCAAGATTGATCGCCGCGATGGGTGATCAGCGCATCTACCGATTCCAGGGAGAGTTCCGATCCCTTGCGAATCTCCTCCATTTTACCGGTCGGATGGTTCTGATCCTGCGGTATCGCGAAGTACGGGAAGGGGGCCGGGCCTCTATGGAGAGCAGTCCGGACTTCTACTTGCGAATCGATCATCCGTTCTTCCACGTCATGACGAAACTTCTGTCACCGCTCATCACCTCATTGATCGATCGGCGGGTGAATATGATCGTTGAGGCGACAAGCAAGCTCTTTGACCAAGTGCGTACAGACCCCGATGGATTTTTCAGACAGATGAGTACGTGGCCAGAGGTGCGACCCGAGGACCTGGAAGCGTACTGGCATGCTTTCATTGAGAAGGAGTCGACAGCGCGATGATCTTACGGGAGGCGATCGGCCAGCTCTTCATCCTTGGGTTTGAGGGTCACGAGCCATCCGAGGTCCTTGAGACCTTCGTGCGAGACCTTACCCCTGGCGGCTTAATCCTGTTTGGGCGGAACCTTGGCAGCCCGGAAGAGATCGCGGCGCTCACGAACGCATTACAAGTGGCCTCGCCGACCTCGCTCTTTTTCGCGATTGACCAGGAGGGTGGCAAGGTGGCTCGCCTGCAGCCTCCCTTCACCCAGTGGCCGGCCGCATCAGTGTATGGGACGGTCGGCTCGACTGAGCTGACCTACGCCACGGCTCATGCGATAGCCGGCGAGCTGATGGCGGTCGGGATCAACATGAATATGGCGCCAGTGCTTGATGTCCTGAGCAATCCGGCCAACCCGGTTATGGCGGGCCGATGCTATGGTTCGGACGCGCACATGGTAGCTCAGCATGGGATCGCCTGTTACCGTGGGCTCGCGTCGAAGGGTGTGCTTGCGGTAGGCAAGCACTTCCCTGGCCACGGCGATACGCTCGTTGATTCGCACCTGGCGCTACCAGTCGTCCCGCACGACGTGGGCCGCCTCTCGGCAGTAGAACTTGCCCCATTCGCAGCCGCGATCAGAGCAGGTATCCCGGCGCTGATGACGGCTCATCTCCTGCTGCCTGCCCTGGACCCGGAACAGCCGGCCACGCTATCGCGACCGATCCTGACCGATCTACTGCGCGAGCAATTGGGCTTTCGCAACCTGATCATTAGCGACGACCTCTTAATGCAGGGGATCGCAGACAACACCCCTCCCGGTGAGGCGGCCGTTCGGTTTCTTGAGGCCGGAGGCGATCTCATGCTGATTTGCCAGGATGAGACAGTGCAACGACAGGCGGTCCGAGCTGTGGCTGAGGCGATCGCGGCCGGGCGGTTGTCCGAGGCGCGAGTGCGAGCTTCGTACACTCGAATCGCCGATGCCAAGGCGCAGTATCTTCGGCGTAAGGCGGCAGCTTCCGCCGAGGAGATTCGCGCAGTTGTTGGTTGCGAGGCCCACCGGCGCTTGGCCGAGACCGTCGGTAGGGACTCCAAGGGATCATGAAGCGTCTCGGCCGGGCGGTCGGACCTCTCTGCATGTTGGTCTTCACGGCATGCAGTGCTGGCGCCGGTCTACAAGTTCTTTCTGCTGCCGATGAGAAGATCCGCGTAGAGCGAAGCGCTCACACGCTGCTGGAGTCGCTCCCATTCAAGTTTGTCGGGAGATCGTTCGCGTTCTATATCGTGGGTGACGATCGAGCTTCAGGATGGAATATCGCTCCAGGCATCATTTACATCAGTCAGCCGGCGGCTCGTAATATGTCCGATGAGGAGTTAGCCCAGCTTATCGCCCACAGTATAGGTCACGACCTATTGACCCATCCCGTCAGGGAAACGGATGTCTCAGACAGTCGCCAGGCCGCAGAACTTGTTACCATCGCTGTGGTGCCTGGAGGTCTTTTGCTGACAGGGATCGTGGAGGGAATGACGAGGAACGGTGACTATACCCTTTCCCAGGAGATCGATGCAGAGCGTATCGGCCTGCGACTCTGGCTCTATAGCGGTCGAACGTGCGCGACATGGATTGCGTTGCGAGAAAAGCAGGAAGAACAGGGACGGAGCTGGCACGAGCCGCGTCGAGATGTCACCCCGCCATTTGATGATCTTATTGCCGTGGTGAAGGGGGAATGCGTGCGACGGCAGTAGGGGCGCTGCCTGCTACGCCCGGTGCGAGGCCATTAGTGGCGATGGGATTTCTCGGCTGCCTCAACGAGAGCTCGAAAGAGCGCGAGTTGCTCGGGGTAGCGGGCCACCATCCGCTCGGGATGCCAGTGGACGGCGAGGAGAAAGCGCCCCGGGCCTTCAATCCCCTCGATAACCCCGTCAGGAGCGGCGGCGTTGATCGTGAGATTGGGTGCCAGATCGCGGATGATTTGGTGGTGGGTGCTGGTTACGTCCAACTCTCGAACGCCGAGAATCTCGATGAGGCGAGAGCCTTCCATAATCGTCACCGCGTGCGCCGACTCCCCGCGCTGCTCCCGAGAGCTCTGGTGGGTGGGGTCGGTCTCTTGCCGGTAGGAGAGGTCCTGATAGAGACTGCCGCCCATGGCCACGTTGACGACCTGGAGCCCGCGGCAGATCCCTAAGAGCGGCAGGTCGTGGCTGCGGGCAGCATGAACCAGTGCCACTTCGAAGCGATCTCGCTCTTCGTCGATCTCACCGCACCGTTCAAGGACGGTCTGCCCATACAGGGAGGGGTGGATGTCGGCCCCTCCGGTCAGGATCAGCCCGTCTATTGCCTCTAGGTACCCTTCGATCAGGTCAGGCGCCGCATGGGGGATCGGCAGAATCAGCGGTAGGCCGCCGGCCTCGAGGACGGCACGCGGATAGCCCTCCAGCACCGCCTCCCAGCGCTCGTCGTCATCCCGGTAATGCCAACTTGTGATTCCGATTCTTGGCCGCATTGGTCAGATCCTTCGCACGACGCGGCCAGGTCTGGCGTCGGTATGCTCGCCGGCCTCAACTACCGGAACCCCGTTGACGAAGACATGATGGATGCCGATGGGGTACCGGATCGGCGCCTCATAGGTCGCCCTATCGGATACGATCGCTGCGTCGAAGAGGACCAAGTCGGCCATGCAGCCGGACTGTACACGCCCCCGGTCCAGCAGACCAAGCTTGCGGCATGGATCCCAGGTCATCTTCCTGATGGCGGTTGGCAGGTCGAGCACCTGCCGCTCCCGCACAAAGTGGCCCAGGACCCGCGGGAAGGTCCCGAAGGTTCTCGGATGAGGCCGACCGTGACTAAGCGGACCCTCGTGGCCGCGACACCCGGAGTCTGACCCGATCATCGCATATGGCTGTTGTAGAATCGTATCCAGGTTCTCCTCACACATGGTAAAGAAGATGGCATCGACCTGCATCTGTTCGGCGATCAGGAGGTCCAGAACGAAGTCGATCGAGGAGGTTGCGGCTCGTACTGCCGCTTCAGACACCCGCAGCCCCTCATAGCAGCGGTTCTCCTCGCGCGTCACCTCGGAGATCATCAGTCGGGACCAGTAATCAGGCGGGTAGTGCGTGGTCAGTTCCTGCATAATCCGGACGCGCGCTGCCGGGTTACGCAGCCGTTCGGTTCGCTCCCGTTGCCCGCCTTCCAAGGCCCAATCCGGCAGGACCGCTTGCAGCCCGGTGTTGGAGGCGGTGTAGGGGTACCGGTCGCAGGAGACGTCAAGGCCTCGCGCTCGCGCCTCTTCAATACGCTGTAGCGCCTCGTGAAGCTTCGGCCAGTTGCGCTCGCCAGAGGTCTTCAGGTGGGAGATCTGAAGGGGGATTTCCGCCTTTTCCGCCACTCCGACAATCTCCTCGATTGCCTCAAGCAGCCCATCGCCTTCGCTCCGCATGTGGCAGGTCAGCACGCCACCAGCCTCCCGCACCGCGATCGCAATCGCCGTGAGCTCCTCAGGCCTGGAGAAGCAGGCGGGCGCGTACACCAGACCTGTGGACAAACCAAGCGCGCCCTCGGCCATCCCTTGTCGCGCTCCTTCAACCATTGCCCTCAGCTCCTGCGATGAGGGCGGGCGGTTGGCGCCTCCCATGGCCGAGCCGCGCAGGGTGTTGTGGCCGATCAGGAGACCGAAGTTCTCGGAGATCCCCGTGGCCTCCAGTCGCGTGAAGTAGCCTGTCACTCCCTGCCAGGCATGGTCGAGGCCATAAAGGTCACGGTAGGTGGCTGTCCGCTCTTCGAGCCAGGATCCCCATATCGGGGCGGCCGCGTATCCGCAATTGCCCCCGATCTCAAGCGTCACCCCCTGTCGCACGGCGCTGTCAGCCGTCGGCTGAAGCAGGAGATGGTAATCGGAGTGCGAGTGAATATCTACGAAGCCAGGAGAAAGCGTAAGGCCGGCGGCCTCGATCACCCGATACCCGGAGGATGGGGAAATTCGCCCGATCTCTGCGATTCGGTCGCCGGCTACGGCGAGGTCAGCCCGCCGCGCGGGACTTCCGGTCCCGTCGATGAGGTCAGCGCCTCGAATTACCAGGTCATACATCGTTATCCAGTAGCTTTCAGCGATCAGGGAAGATGCGTTCTCAACTTAATAGTTTAATCCGCCCTTTATACTTCGCTTCCAGTTGACGATTATGCTCATCGCCTCCTGGGAGGTTGGCGCTGAGATAGATGGGTGGGATAAGCCCCTTCGCGATAAACCGCTCCACCACGCCGCAGATGATCGAGTTGACGATAAAGGCCCCTGCTACAAGTGATGTCGGTCCCACCTTTGCTGTAAGGCGGGGGAAGGTAAGGGCGCCATCGCCGGCCTCGCCGAAGTTGTTGATTACGAGGTCCGCCACCTCGAAGAGACGCTTGCCACTCGGATGGCGTGAGGCCACGGCCTGGGCGTGACGCAGCGACGTGATCGCGATCACTGTGAGTTCTCGCTTCTTCGCCTCCAGTGCCAACTCGATCGGGACCGGGTTAATCCCGGCGTTGGAGATGATGATAAGGACCTCGTTGGGCCGCGGCTCGTGGTAGTCGAGAAGAATCGCAGCGAGGCCGCTGAGTCGTTCCAATCGTCCGCTCTTTTTTGGGGACGTAAGCGGGCTTAGGAACGGCTCGGTCATCGTATTGACGGGAACCAGCCCGCCAGCGCGATGGAACGCCTCTTCGGCCACCGAATGGGAGTGACCACTTCCAAAGATGTGCAGGACACCATCGGCTACGAGAGATGAGAAGATTAGATCGGCAGCTTTGTCGATCGCCTCCGCCTGGCTGTGCTGGATCTCGCTAAGCAATCGAACTACGGCTTCGTAGTATGCTGGATTGTTCATCGTAGTCCTTGAAATGCCCGTCCCGGAACGATCTTGCCCAGGATCGCGCTATGAGTCGCCCCGGTGATGCGGGGCAGATTGCCTGGGAGTCCGTGGGCCGTGAGGTAGGCCAGCAGGGCAAAGGCTGAAGCCTCAATGGCCCGCCCTGGAAAGCCCGCCTCATCGGCGGTGAGGAGGCGGCACTCAGGCAGCGCCTCCTGAAGCCGTTTAATCAGCATGGGATTATCTGCCCCACCACCGCAGGAGATCAGCTCTGCCGAAGCAGCACTGCGTGGGAGGTCGCGTCGGACGTGGAGCGTTACCGATTGGGCCGTAAAGGCGGTGACGGTTGCCACAAGGTTCTCCTCTGTCACGTTACGGGCTGCGGCGCGTCGGAGCAACGCCTCGATCAGCGAGGGGCCAAACTCTTCCCGTCCCGTGCTTTTGGGAGGCGTGCGACGGAAGTAGGGGTGAGCCATGAGCCAGCGCAGGAGACGAGGATCTACCTCTCCAGAGGCGGCGATTTGACCATCCAAGTCAGCACCCATCGCCCCGCCGGTCAATCGTGCCACAAGGCCATCGATTAGGACATTACCAGGTCCCGTGTCAAACGCTAACACACCGCGCAGGCCGTGGCCCTTCGGCAGGAAGGTCAGGTTGGCGATCCCACCCAGGTTCAAGACGATTCGGCTTCGGTGGGGATGACGGAAGAGCAACGTATGCAGGTAGGGGGTAAGCGGCGCGCCCTCGCCTCCCGCCGCCAGGTCGCGGGGGCGGAAGTCGGCCACAGTCGTGATACCGGTTCGCTCGGCAATAACCGATGGCTCTCCGATCTGCAGCGTGGAGCGAATCGACACGCTGTGCTCAACTGTGGGGCCGGGGAGATGGGCGATGGTCTGCCCGTGTGAACCGATGAGCGCCACATCACGCAAGGGGACGCCGGCATGCCGGGCCACCGAGATCGCCACTGTTGCGAAGAGCTCACCAAGCAAGACATTCAAACGACAGATCTCAGAGGTCGCGCCAGATCCAGCGTCTGCCACTCGCAAAATCTGTTCCCGGAGCCCGTTGGGAAAAGGAAATACCGCGAAGTGCAGAAGTCGGAGCTTCGGGAGCCCCTTGTTTGAGCCGATCTCCAGAAGGGCGGCATCGATTCCATCTGCCGATGTCCCAGACATGAGCCCGATGACCTTCATGGGCGCGGTTTCACAGTCCACCGACCGCGTCCTTGAGACGGCCAGAGGAGGGTAAGGGGCGCGGGTCGGCAGCTCTTGTATCAATCGAACAGCCGGAAGCGGGGAATGTAATAGAGCGCAGCGACGCCATCCTTCCATCCAATCTTTTTCCCCTCGGCATAGGTCCGGCCGTGATAGGCGATCGGCACCTCGTAGATGCGACACCCTAACTTGGCTACCTTTACGGTCAGCTCTGGCTCGATGCCGAACCGGTTCGATCTGAGCCGCAGCCGCTGGAGTACTTCGACCCTAAAGACCTTGTATCCGACCTCCATATCACTCAGATTGAGATTGGTCAGCATGTTACAGAAGGTGGTGAGGAGCCGATTTCCCTGAAAATGCCAGAAGTAGAGGACACGATGGGGGCCGCCATGGAACCGGTTGCCGAAGACGACATCGGCGTGGCCGTCTAAGATCGGCTCCAGTAGCTTCGGGTAATCCTGCGGGTCGTACTCCAGGTCGGCATCCTGGATGATGACGATGTCGCCGGTCACGTGTTCGATCGCGGTCCGAATCGTCGCCCCCTTGCCACGGTTCTGCGCGTGGAAGAGGAGGCGCACCTGGTCCCGGTGGTCCCGTGCGAGTCGTTCCAGAATCTCGCGTGTCCCGTCAGTCGAGGCGTCATCGACAAGGAGGATCTCCTTCTCGTAGGGGACTGCTTCCACCCGCTTGAGGAGCAGTTCCACGGTATCCCGTTCGTTATAGATTGGAATGATTACAGAGAGCTTCATCACACCCAATACGTGTCAGGTTAGTTGAGCGAGCAATATGAGGCTCTGTCCCAGCGGTGGCGTGACACGGCTCTCGATCGCCTTGACGATGGGGATAATCCAACGATCGTAGCACCGTACCATCCGCGGCGAGATGGTCCGCGACCTCAGGATGCGGCCTGCGACGAACCATGACACGATGCCCGGGAAGTTCATGAACTTCAGTTCAAGGATCTGGAATCCTGCCTCTGTAACCTTTGTCTGAAGCTCGGTCTTCCGATAGCGTCGGCAGTGGCCGAAGGCCTCGTCCAGCGATCCGAATAACCAAGGGAGCGCGGGGACGAAGAGCAGTAATTTTCCACCTGGCGGGAGAACCTTCCCGATGGTGGTAAGGGTTCGACCATCATCCTTGAGGTGTTCCAGGACATTCACACCGATGATGGTGTCTACCCGGCCCTCGCGCAGACGATCGACGTACGCCTCAACCTCCCCGTCGACTACTTGGACCCATCCCTTCGCTGTGAATCGATCGCGCAGACACGCTAACAAATTATGTGCAGGCTCTACCAAGATAAGCCGATGGATGTCTTCCTCCAGGAGCAAGGAGGAGAAGGTCCCAATGCCCGCGCCGAGTTCGCAGACCACGTTCCCAAGGTGCGGCCGAAATTCCCGCATGATCCATCGATAGTAGTTGTGAGCCAGGGCCATAGGCTCTAATTCGCCGCTTAGATAGTCCGACATATTCCTCTTCCTCGGTGCTCTGGGTGTCAGATCGTGGCAATCCGAGAGGCCACTCAGCGACTCCCGCACCGGTAGGAAACCAGTAGGAAGGTGAGGGCGCGGCATGCTCAAGCGTGTTGAAACTCTTCTCGGACCTGCCGCAAGCGGGCCGGGTCGGTGAACAGATCTACCGCCGTCATGGCGAGCGCCTTAGTTGCAAGGAGCGTTGCACGGTCACCGGCCGGCCCACCGGCCGCCTCAGCGAAAGCGGCGGAGTGGCAAACCACGTCAAGTCGGTCAGTCAGGGCGATGGTTGGGTGGAGCGTTGGGACCACTTGACTCACATTGCCCACATCGGTAGAACCAAGCTCTTGATCCTCTGGTGTTTGCTCCACTTGCTCACCCAATGTCTCTAGGTTTGCCTGAAAGAGTGCGCCTAGCGTTCGATTGCATTTCATCGGGTGGTACTCCTCACCTTCCTCCTGAATCGCCACTGTTGCTCCCGTGGCCTGGGCGGCGGCCTCGAAGCAGGCGACCACGCGACGGCGCAGGTCGTGTAGGTAGTCAAGATCCAGCGCTCGAATGCAAAACCGGGCGGCGGCATAGTCCGGGATGATGTTGGGTGCCCGACCGCCGTCGGTGATGATCCCGTGGATCCTGGCGTCTGGCCGGAGCTGTTGACGAAGCGCATTGAGGTTCGTAAAGGCGAGGACTACCGCATCGAGCGCATTAATGCCGAGATGGGGGGCCGCTGCCGCATGGCTGGCCTTGCCGAAGAATTCAATTCGGAGCGGAAGCATAGCCAGGGCGTCCTTAAAGAGCTCAGTTCGGTTGCTCGGGTGAACTAGAAGCGCTGCATCGATGTTGGCGAATAGACCGGCCTTCACCAGAGCAATCTTGCCCCCGCCCTTTTCCTCGGCGGGGCAGCCGATCACAAGCACTCGCCCTTCGAGCGCAGCCAGAGACGGCTGTAAGGCTAAGGCGGCGCCGATCGAACTGGTAGCGATCAGGTTGTGGCCACAGGCATGGCCGAGCGAGGGCAGCGCATCGTATTCAGCAAGAAAGGCGATAGTTGCTGATGGGTGATCGACACCTGCCGAGGCGACAAAGGCGGTCGGTAGGCCGCCAATACCCTCGATTATCTCAAAACCATGCGCCCTGAGAAGTGAGGTCAGGTGTTGCACCGACTCCCGCTCCTCGTAAGCCAACTCCGGATGTTGGTGGAGAAAATGGCTGGTAGTGATCAGTTCGTTCGACAGCTGATCGACCGTCGTCACGATCTCGTTTTTAATGTGTATCTTCATTTAGCCGGAGCGCGTCTCGTCGATGGGGTGAACTGAGCCACCCCACGCATCAGACACGCATAGCCGTTTACCGGACAATGGTGAAGGTGGTCTGTTGGGTTGCTTTCGTGCCACCAGCCGTCACGCTCATGACCACCCGATAGCTTCCACTCGCCGCGTTTGTGGGGAGGGTGAGCGGCTGACTGCTGGTCCAGGTCCCCTCCATTCGCTGCACTTGCAAGGTTGAGTCGCCAACCACCGAATTATTAAAGAAGATCTGCCGGCGCTCTGAGACTTGAATGGTTTGCTGAGCGTTCCGAGCGAGCACGGCAAATCTCATATTGAGGTTGATCGTTTCGCCAGGGTGGATCTTGGCAGGATGAGCCTCGACGGCTTCGATCCGAAGCACGGTTCCCTGCGCTGAGTTGTAGTGGTACCGCTCTGCTGTTGCAGCTCGATCTTGAGCTCGCGCCTCTACGACATTACCAATGACGCCACCTGTGAGGCCTCCCACGAGACCGCCTAACAGCGTCCCGGCGGCGTTGCCGAAAATCAACCCTCCGGTCAACATGCCGGCAGCAGTCCCGATGCCGGCGCCAATGGCCGTCTCGGGATGTGTCTTCACCTGCTCCTCAATAGCCGCACAGCCCGTGCCTCCTACGACCAGGAACAGACACAGCAGCCAAGCGATTCCTTGTCTGAGAGAAAGCGCCATCTGCATCATCTCCTCCTTTCAGTGTGAAGGTGATCCCCCTCCTTGAGGTCATCTTAGCAGCCGTTCATGAGCGCGTCAATCGAAGCACTACGAGTAACGCGGTACCTATGGTTGCGACTGTTGAGGTTCTGCTATATATTACTCAAAAGGTGAGAGACAATGAAATACCTCGTAACAGTAAGCGCGATCTTCCTGCTGGTGCTTGCAGGGTGTGCCACGCCTCCGAGCCCTCGGGAGAGCGGGACGGTGACCGGTGCCGCGGTCGGTGCCGCCACAGGTGCCATTCTTGGCGGAATTGCTGGTGCGCCGGGGAGGGGTGCGGCCATCGGCGCAGCGGTAGGGGCGGTTACCGGCGCACTGACAGGTGACGCGATCCAGAGCGAGCAGGCAGACAGGGCGTCTGCTTCGAGATATGCCTATGCGACGCCGCCATACCCGCCACCCAGCGGCACTCTGCAGATCGAGGTGACGCCAGAGGACGCTGAGATCTTCGTTGATGGCAGGCGGGTTGGGCTGGCCAAAGAGCTCCGTGGTCCAGGCGTAGTACCGGTTGTTGCGGGTTTCCACCTCGTGGAGTTACATTGGAGAGGGTTCAGCGTGACGAGTCACATCGTGGTTCCACCACAAACCACGGTGCTTCTCAGACGAGACCTGGAGCCTTCCGCTCCAGCCTTGCCTTAGATTCGCGCCTCTGGAGCCCAACATTAGCCATCAACCCGAGGCACTGATCAATCTCGGTCTTGCTTGCAGTCCAACCTGTACGATTTTCTCGCGACCTTGCCTATGTTCTCAAAGCTTGGGGAGAGGGTGGGCGTGACCCTTTTCTTGCTCTTCATCATCAGCCGACTGATGAGTCTTGCCTGACAAAGAAGGGACTGCTGTAAGATACGCTTGGAACGTAATCTCTGAAACGGAGGAAGGAATATGAGGGTGAGATGGCTGATGATGGTGGGGTTCACGTCGGTGGCCTTGGCAAGTGGCCAAATGACAGTGGCATTTGCGGAGGAGTGGGCTGGGCCAGCGGCGGCATCTCAGAAGGCGATTCGCGGGTTGACAAATGCTGGACTTGGCGTGGTGGTCGAGATTCCGAAAACAGTCTACTACGATACGGTTGAGGATGGACCGCTATACGGGCTGACGGTCGGGGTCTTGGAGGGATTGAGCTGGGGGCTGGCGCGAAGTCTGGTCGGGGTCTACGAGGTGGTAACCTTCCCGTTCCCGATTCCGGCAGGGTATCGTCCGATTTACAAGCCTTCGTATCCGTTCGAAGCCGGGAAGACCGATCTTGCCGATTGAGGGGTGAATCGACCAGAGGGCTCCCGACAGTCATGATCGAAGCTAGAGACGTTGCCTAAGGAGACTGGTCGTTGACCGGAGGTGCCGGCTACTGAGGAGGCATTGGAGGCTGCGACTCGTAGCTGCTCTCGGGCTGGACCGGTGGCGCTGGTGACGGGTAGTCTACAGGCGGTGCGCTGTAGCCTCCTTGAGGGGGACTCCCTGCCGTCGGTGGACAGTATGGCGCATAGGCCGGATCTGGTGAGAGGCATGGATCCGACCAATAGTAGGGGTAGCCGTAATAGTCGGAATACGGATAGCCGTAGTAGGGATAGTAGGGGGGTACACCCCCATAATAGTAGTAAGGGTCGTACCACCACCAAGCCGGGACAAAGGTGCTTGCGCCAAACCCAAAGAAGAAATGATCATGGTGAAAGCGGGGATGCGCGCCTTGGCCATGAAAGTAAGGGTGATCTCCACCGCGGGTAAAACCACCTCTTGCTCCTCCCCCCATCGGGTTACCGCTCCGGCTCCCCCCGATCATGCCCCCACCCCCGAAGCTGCTGGCGCCGCCTGCGCCGCCTATACCTCCATCCCCGCCACCTCTGCCGCCCGCCTGGGCGAAGCTGACAGGGATCGCAACGAACAGTAGGAGCATAAGGATACTTGCGATGATCGCCAGAATCACTCTACTTTGCTTCATGATCCTTCCCCTACCAACGCTGGGCCATCTCGATATGTATGAAGCTCCTGCCTGCTTTTTGCTGGATAGAACGACACCTATTTGAAGTCCCCTTCGGAAATCTGAAGGCGAAAGCTTCGATCTCTCTGGTCAATCTGGATCTGCCGCTCGTACCGTTTGGCGGGTGCCGCCCCTGTAGCGATCTCCGTTGTCGGCTTGGCTACGATTCGGTGGGGCCCGGCAATTAGCCCGAGTTGGCGTGACTCGCCTGGTCGAAGAGTCAGAATTGGTGGAATTCCAGCAATGGCCGGCTCAACATCCAGATACACGTTAACGGTCCATGTGGTGGCGTTAACCAGCGTCCCCGGCGTTCTGGGTGGACCCATGGCCGGTGGCGGGCCCTGCCAGGCAACCGGTACCGGTGGCGGACAGAAGCGCCACCCCTCCCTGGCTTCGATTAACTGCTCATTCTGGATGCCCGCTTCGGAGATGCCGAGGGTGATAATTCCTAGGAAGAATCGCGCCGCATACTTCGAGTCGCGAGTCCCGACCGAATCGCAGGGACGAACCGCAAGGCTGGCACATCCCGAAAGGGCAATCGCCAATGCGACAAGAGCAATAACTCGTTTCACCGTGGTCTCCTCGTTACGACGTGACGATTTGGCTGCCACGTGACACCTTGCAAGAGGGTCGGCAGGCTGCTCGTCCTAATAACCGTAATATCCACAATCGTACCGATAGTACCCAAAGACCCAGTTGCCGTAGCTATCATAGTACCCGGGGACCCAGACCCGCGCGCAAGGAGGGTAGGCCCCGTAGTATGGAGCCGGCGCGTGCGGATAATAAGCTGGGGGCGGTGGATAGGGGTATCCATACATGGGATACGGTGCCAGGGGAACCGCCAAATTCAAACCAAAGGAGAAATGTGTCCTCGCCGATGCAGAGTCCGCCGTAAAGAGGAGAAGACCGGTCATGAGTAGGGCTCCGATCATCAGTGCAGCCAAGCTCTTCTTTGCAACTTTCATCTCATCCACCTCCTCTCATATTCTAAACTACGTATTACCGCTTTTATGGTAACATGCGTCATCTTGGAATTCAAAAGATCGCAGATTCACTGTATTGCCACGTGAGGACGCGCTGCGCTATGAGATCAATGCCCAAAGAAGCCTCACCATTTATGCGATACCGACACTATTCGTGATGTGGCAAACTCTGCGTACTCTTTCTAGTCTTTTTGATGCTCCTGTGAGGCTTCGCGTTTACTGGTCTAAAGTAATAGTCGAACTTGCTGCAAGAGTCTTCCGCTAAAAGAGAGTTCCACGTTTCGCGTTACGGGTAAGGTGTTCGCTGCCGGGAGGGAAAATCAATGGTACAGGCATATCTGATTGGAGGGTGATCGATGGTTCACGCCTATGTCTTCATCAGGACGAGCAAGGCCAGGGAGCAAGAGGTGGCAGACACGATCGGGGAACTACAAATGGTGAAGTTTGCACACATTGTTACCGGCAACATCGATGTCGTGGCCTTTATCGAGGCCCCGGATCTTAGTACTCTGTGGGATACGGTGAATCATGTTCAGGCGCTGCCGGCGGTAACGCGGACTACCACGAGCTTGGTCGTCGAACCTGTGTAGTAGTTCTGGTCTCAGGCGAGGCCGGCCAGCAAAGCAGCCGATGCTGCAGTTGCGGCAGTCACCTGTTGGAGGAAGGAAAGATTCAGGGTGTCGAGGGTGTCTGTAGGCAGGTGATAGTGTGGGTTACGCAGGAAGGCGGTATCAGTGATCATCGCAGCCGGATAACCGGCATCCCAGAATGGCGCATGATCGCTCTGGCGCACGAGTGGCCGGTTCTCTCCATTCCCTTCCACGACTAAAGCCTGAACGGGCAGCGAGGGAACGACCAGTGTCGCCGTTTCTTTAAAGAGGGAAACAAGCCCCTCCGATCGTCGATTCCCCACCACGCCGATGAAATCCCCCGCTACAGGCGCCTTGACCCCTGGGGGCGCAGTCTGGGTTGCGGCGGTGTAGCCGATCATCTCCAGGTCAAAGACGCCCGCAATCGTGACGCCGCAGGCCTTGGCCTGCTCAACAAAGTAAAGGCTGCCAGGGTTTCCATACTCTTCGAGGGGAAAAGCGACAAAGACTAGGTCATGCATGAACCGGTGGCAGGCCAAGGCTCCGGCCACCTCGAGCAGTCCGGCCACCCCGCTTGCGTTATCGTCGGCCCCAGGACTATTCGGCACCGTATCGTAGTGGGCGACCACCAGCACCTGTCCATTGCGGAGCGATCCCGGGTGTGAAGCGACCAGATTCCGGTACCAGCGGCCCTCGCACCTGAATCGCTCTTCCACGAGATGCAGGCCGAACCCCGTGAGGGCCTCTGCGATGGAGTCCGCAGCAGCCTCCATGCCGGCATACCCGTTAAAAGGGTCCCGTGGTCCAACAAGCCGTTCGAGGTGTCGCCGCGCCCCGCCTTCGGAGACCGCTCCGGCGATCTGACAGAGTAGAGGATCGATGCGCTTCACCGCGCCGAAAGCATCACTGGGGTAATTGGTTGGACTTTGCGCCATTCAGCGCCTTGGCGTTGGCGTAGATCGGGACGCCGGCCCGCAGCGCGAGGGCGATAGCATCACTGGGTCGGCTGTCGACCGTAATCTCTTTGCCATCGGCCTCGAGGTAGATGGTGGCATAATAGGTATTTTCTCGAAAGTCGCTGATAATGATCCGCCGCAGGTGAGAGTGAAAGGTCGCGAGGAGGGAAAGGGTCAGGTCGTGGGTCAAGGGGCGAGGGGGTTTGATCCGCTGCAGAGGAACGGCGATGCTTTGGGCCTCAAGAGGTCCGACGAAGAGCGTGAGTTCGCGCTTCTCCCCTTTGCCGCGAAGGAGTACGGCAGGCTGATCGCCTCCTTGAGTGGCGGCTACGCCCAGCACCTCCATTTCGTATAAGTCCTTGGACTCATCGGCTCGTGCGGCAGCAGTCTTGGGAAGGAGAAGCAAACCGCCTAAAAGAGCGGCGAGCATACTCATCCGACGTCGCGCGAAATAACATTGCTGATTATTCATTCAGGCAGCGAACGAGGCGCCAGCCATTCAGGAGGTTCACACGATGCAACTGCTCGGGAGTAAGCTGCGCCTCCTTCAGGACGGGCATGAGCTTCAGGTCGGTTTTGAACCCGAGCCGGGTACACAGGGGGGCCACCAACTCCTCGAAGGTGCCGACCACGGGGTTCTCACTTTTGAAGTGATTCAAGATCACGATGTGCCCTTTCTTCTTACACACTCGTTTGATCTCTCGGAGAACCTGAACAGGTTCTGGGACTGCGCTGATCACGTACGTGGCGACCACATGGTCGAAGTGCGCGTCGGGGAACTCCAGCTTCGATGCGTCCATCTCCTTAATGGTCACGTTGTCCATACCATATTCCTGCACCTTCTCCCTGGCCTTGCTCAACATTTGCCTGGAGAGGTCGATCCCGACGAGGTGACAGTCTGGTGGGTAGAGCGGGAGGTTCAATCCAGTGCCGATCCCCACTTCGAGTACCAGGTCGTTCGGCTTGATCCCAAGAAGCTGCACCGCCGCGACCCGACCCGGGTGAAAGATCTTTTCGAACAGGAGGTCGTACATGGGGGACAAGATGGCGTAAGCTCGCGTGATCTGCTTATAGTCTAAGGCGACCATTCAACCCTCCGATGATCCTGTTGCGGGTCACTATCCCTCCCGACAACATAGCACGCATCACAAAAGTAATGCATTATACTCTACCTGGACTGTCGCGCAAACAAGTTTTCATCAAAGGCCACCGGCAGTCGGACTGCCCGCCCTTGCAGATCACGGTACAACAGATACCCGTGCTGCCGACCGAAGTCGTAGAGTCGCTTTGTCAGGAGCACGTCCTGTTTACAGTATTCAATGACTCGATCGATCTCTCCCGCCTTAAACCAGGCCAGGCTCTGCAGGCCATCTGCCGACTTTCGTTCCCCTAGGGTCTCCTGGGCCAGATGGTCCAGCTTCAACCGGAATCCTAGCCTCTGGTGGACGCACTCGAGGATGTCCAGGGTAGGTAGGGCGTTCCAGTCGACATTGGCATAGGCTCGCAGGACATCGAAGTCGAACCGTCTAAGATTGAACCCGACGATCAGGCGCGCGTGGATCAACTCGCTGATGAGGGCATCAACCTGCTGTTCGGTGTAGACGCGGAATTCGGCGCGATCAAGGTCGTAGGTGACGCCAACGGCCAGACCCATCCGATGCCGGTGTTCCCACCCGCCAACATCCTCGGCGCTCCGCTGCGTCTCAAGGTCAAAGACGATCGCGTGGGACTCCGTAGCGGCGATCTCTGATTCCTGCTTCATCAAGGGCTCTGATGTGGCTGTCGAGGGGCGACCGATGGGCTGCGTGGCATCGGCCCAAGGCGCCTCCCCGAGCAGGCCCTGAAGGGTCAAGTGTGCGCCCTGCTTATCGAGGGGCTTGTTGCCCGAGCCGCATTTCGGTGAGTGGACGCACGAGGGACAGCCGCAATCGCACGGGCACTCCTCCAGAAGCTGTCGTGTCTTGAGGAACAGCTCCGGCAGAACCTGGAAACCCCGCTCGGTGAGCCCGATCCCTCCGGGGTAGCCGTCATAAATGAAAATGGCCGCGCGAGCCACCTGCGGATGGATGGGGTACGAGATCCCGCCGATGTCCGAGCGGTCACAGAGGGCGTAGAGCGGAAAGAGGCCGATCATGGCGTGTTCCACCGCATGAATGCTCCCCATGAAGTGAAATCCCGCCGTCTCAACGGTGACCTTCAGTCCATCAGGCACCTCAAACCAGAGGCCAATGGTCTCAAAGGTTAAGGGCGGCAGATCCAATTGATACGATCCGATCTTATCCTGACCGAAGATACGCCTGCGCTCATAGCCAAGCACTCGCTCGGTGACTTTCAGGCGACCCAGGTGATAGGGGATCCCCTGGTGGTCCGCAGACTGTAGGATTTCCAGGATCTCCGTATCCTTCTCGGCAAGTGGCGCGGTGTAGTAATCAGCGGCGACCGGTTTGACGTGGACTTTGTGCTGAATCAGGTCCAGGCTCAGAGACTCGTACTGCTGCCCCTGGTGCAGATAGATGGCCCCAGGATGGCACTCGTGTATGGCCCGGATCCCGTCAATGGTGCCGATGACCCGACCGGTCTGGTCAAGAATCGTACAGGCCTCTCCCGTGGAGCGGATGTTGATTCGACGCTGAGGGTGGCGCTCGCGGGCGTACCACTCGGTTCCATCCGCCGACAGGAGCAACCTCCCCTGGTCGTGGAGCGACTGGATAAGGTCCTTTTCAGCGGCATAGAACGCATCGTCGGATCGCAACGGCACCTCTGACGCAGCGGCCACGAGATGCGCTGCCAGAATCTGACGGTTGCCGGGATCGACGATGGCCGCTTCGTAGGGTCGATTGAAGAAGTCGTCGGGGTGGCGGAAAAAGTACTGGTCGAGGGCGTCAGGAACCGCAATCAGGATGATCAGGGCCTCACGCCGGCCGCGACCCACTCGACCACCCCGCTGCCAGGTGCTGGTGATGCTGCCGGGATAGCCGACGAGGAGGCAGGCATCCAGTCCGCCCACATCGATCCCAAGCTCCAAGGCCGAGGTGGTCACGACTCCTGCCAGTTGTTCGGCGAACAGCCCTCGCTCGATCGTCCGGCGTTCGTCAGCCGTAAAGCCTGCTCGATAGGCAGCAAGCTTACTGCCAAGCGTCGGATCGGCTTGCCGTGTCCACATGGCGATCAGCTCGGTGATCTTCCGAGCCTTGGCAAAGACGATGGTCTTCAGCCCTTTCCGGAGGCAGCGGAGCAGCAGGTCGGTCGCCTCAGTATACGGGCTGGCGATCGGATTGATCAGGAGGAAGCGCTTGCCCCGCTGTGGGGCCCCGTCGCCATCGATCAGGTGAAAGGTGAGACCGGTCAGTTGTTCCGACAGGTCGAGGGGATTACTGATCGTCGCCGAGCAGGCGATAAATTGCGGCTGCGCTCCGTATGCTGCCGCCACCCGCCGCAGACGCCGCAGGACGTGGGCGATATGCGAGCCGAATACCCCGCGATAGGTGTGCAGTTCATCGAGGACCACATAGCGGAGGTTGCGCCAGAACTCCCGCCACTGGTCATGGTACGGGAGCAGGGAGAGATGGAGGAGATCAGGGTTGCTGAGCAGGAGCTGTGGTGGATCCTCCCGGAGCTTTGCCCGCCGGGATGCAGGCGTGTCCCCGTCCACAATGGCGGCGCGGATATCCTGCCCCCAGGGAAGCAGGGACTGCAGCGTCTTCAGTTGATCCTGTTCCAGCGCCTTGATCGGGAACAGCAGCAGGGCGCGGGCCGAACGATCAGTCAGAAGGTGTTCGAGGATCGGCAGGAGATAGGTCAGGCTCTTCCCGGATGCGGTGGAGGTGACGACTAGGGGATGCTTGCCGGCGCGGGCCGCCTCGATGGCCGCGCACTGATGCGTATAGAGATGGTCGACCCCGATGCTCCGGAGCGTGTCGCCGAGCGGCCCTGGCAGGGGATCGGACAGATTCGCATAGATGGGTGGTTTCGGTGGGATATGCTTGAGATGGACAACCTGCCCGCGAGACGAGTACCCGCGGCGCAGTTCATCCACGAACCGATCGACCTCCAGGATAGGTGGAGGCAAGGGAAATCGCCCTGCTGGACGCGCCTTTGCAGCCTGCATTGTCCTCAGGCGCCTTGGATCAAAATCCTGGTGCCGTCTGCCATTTCTCGTGGCCACATATACTCTAGTTATCTATCACGGCATGGGAAAGCGTGTCAACATCAAAACCCTGTTGTGTTAGAACAGTAAAGACGTATGGCATCCGCTTCCAGATTCCGTTAAGATACCTCTGCCCCAATGACCTCAACCGACAGAGGAGGTGGTGGAGCCCATGAGCCTTTACTGTTCTTAGAGCTTCTTCAAACCGCTTGACAGTCGATCGCATCTTCTCTAAGATCAAATCTAAGATCAAAAGTAAGTTACGATTGCCCTTGCTGGAGAGCCCGGCGAGGGCATTGCTTCATGAAGTAGTATGACAAGCTCACCACAGGCGTAATCGGGAGGGATGTATGGCGTCAGACAAGGTCGTCGAGGTTACTGATCACAATTTTGACGAACAAGTGACGAAAGGGAGTGGACTGATCCTGGTTGATTTCTGGGCTGAATGGTGCGGTCCCTGCCGGATGATCGCTCCGATCCTTGAAGAGTTGGCAGTTGAGTGCGAAGGGCAGATCACTGTTGCTAAACTGAATGTGGACGAGAATCGGCAGACCTCGGCTCGTTTCGGTATCCGAAGCATTCCGACTATCCTCTTCTTCAAAGATGGAGTGCAGGTCGAGCAACTGATCGGTGCTATGCCGAAATCAACCATCAAGGCAAAAGTCCAACAGCATCTGTAATGTACTGCTCCATCGGGCACCCTGCCGTTCTCGCCTGGGATTCCCACTGAGCCCTGTTCCGGGTTTGCCCTTGACCACTTTTTCTCCCTTGTGGTACGGTAACGCCCTATTTTCTCAGTCTTAAACCATGTTGCTCAACCATGGCGGAGATGCTGCACCCATCGTTTAATGAATTTTCGCGAAAGGCCAAGGACGGGAACCTGATCCCCGTCTATCGTGAGATCCTCGCTGACATGGAAACGCCGGTCTCGGCGTTTCGAAAGATCGATCGCGGTGAGTATGCCTTCTTGTTGGAGAGCGTGGAGGGGGGAGAAAAGTGGGGCCGCTATAGCTTTCTTGGCAGCAACCCCAGCCTTGTCTTGAAAGCCAAGGGATCGATGATTGAGGTGATCAGCAAGGATGGGATTCAATCTCACCCTATTGAAAAAGATGTACTGGAGCCACTGAAGGCGATCCTCTCGCGGTATCGGCCGGTGCAGACGGATGATCTGCCAAGATTCTATGGGGGAATGATTGGTTTTCTGGCCTACGATGTCGTTCGACAGTTTGAGCGGCTTCCGGCGATCACGAAGGACGATCTCGACCTGCCCGATGCCCTTTTTCTCCTGCCCGATACACTGCTGATCTTCGACAATGTGTCTCACCGGATCAAGGTGGTCTCCAATGTTCTTATTCCCGAGGCGACTCCGAGGCGACTCCGGGAGGCGTACGATGACGCCGCCAGGAAGATCGACGGGATCGTCGAGGCGCTGCGACGTCCGCTTGATATGAGTCAGACGCAGGGTAGAGGCGAAGGGACGCTACGCCTTGACTCCAGCATGAGTCATGCGGAGTTCATTCAGGCCGTACAGCGCGCGCAGGAGTATGTACGGGCTGGGGATATCGTCCAGGCGGTAATCTCCCAGCGTCTGTCGACCAAAACTGCAGCCGATCCTTTCGATATTTACCGAGCCCTCCGGATCATCAATCCGTCGCCGTATATGTACTACCTCCGGCTAGGCGATTTCCGGGTGGTCGGCAGTTCGCCCGAGGTGCTCGTCCGATTGGAGGAGGGCAGGATTGATCTCCGTCCGATCGCCGGTACCCGTCCAAGGGGGCGGAGCGATGCAGAGGACCTGGCCCTGGAGCAGGAGCTGCTCGACGATCCCAAAGAACGGGCAGAGCACATCATGCTGGTAGACCTCGGACGAAACGATGTCGGGCGGGTGGCAGAGGTGGGGTCGGTTACCGTCTCGGAGCTGATGGCGGTGGAGCGGTATTCGCACGTGATGCATATCGTCTCCAATGTTAAAGGGGTGCTCGCTGAGGGATACGATGCCTTCGATCTGCTGCGTGCCTGCTTTCCCGCCGGGACTGTGACCGGCGCTCCCAAGATACGAGCCATGGAGATCATTGAGGAGCTTGAGCAGGTGCGTCGTGGGCCGTATGCGGGCGCGGTTGGGTATTTTGGCTTCTCCGGCAACATGGATACCTGTATTACCATTCGCACGGTCGTCATCACCGACGGGATCGCGCATGTCCAGGTGGGCGCCGGGATCGTCGCCGACTCCGATCCGGAGCGCGAGTACGAGGAAACGATGAACAAGGCCAAGGGGATGCTCAAGGCGATCGAGATGGCCGAATCGGGCGATCTTTTGATCGGGCGTGCGGGGTAAACTTCGATGTTGGTTGTCATCGATAACTACGATTCCTTCACCTATAATCTGGTCCAGTACTTAGGCGAGCTCGGCGAACGCCCTCGCGTCTTCCGGAACGACCAGGTCACGCTGGAGGAGATCGAAGCGCTTCATCCCGATCAGATTGTAATCTCTCCGGGACCGAAGACCCCGAAGGAAGCCGGCATCAGTTGCGACCTCATCGGTCAGTTTGCCGGAAAGGTCTCGATCCTTGGCGTCTGCCTCGGCCATCAGTGCATCGGTGCCGCATTTGGCGGCCGGATCGTGCGGGCGGCTCGCTTGATGCACGGCAAGACCTCTCCGATCCACCATGACGGTCAGACTATCTTTTCTGGCCTCCCGAACCCCTTTGAGGCGACGCGCTACCATTCACTCCTCATCGATCGGGAGGAATTCCCTGATTGCCTGGAGATTTCGGCTGAGACCGCCGAAGGGGAGATCATGGGGGTTCGCCACAAGACGCATCGGATCGAAGGGATTCAATTCCACCCCGAATCGATCCTGACGAAAGAAGGCAAGGCCCTGCTCAGGAACTTCCTCTCACTCTCCTGAAGGGGCAGTAAGAATACAAGGTGAGATGATGATCCTGGAGGCGTTACAAAAGGTAGTCGAGCGACGAGACCTCAGCCCTGAAGAGGCCTTCATGACCATGGAAGAGATGATGTCGGGGAAAGCGTCTGATCCGCAGATCGCCGCCTTTCTCACGGCGCTTCGATGTAAGGGCGAGACGGTGGGTGAGATTACCAGTTTTGCCAGGGCGATGCGAACGCACGTGTCGCCGGTGGTGGTAGGGGCACGTTGCAACGTGCCCCTACTGGTGGATACCTGTGGTACCGGGGGCGACGCCGGCCACACCTTTAACATCTCAACGGCGGCTGCCTTCGTAACGGCCGGAACAGGAGTCCGGGTGGCCAAGCATGGCAACCGCTCGGTATCGAGTCTATGCGGAAGCGCCGACGTCATGGAGGCGCTGGGCGTAGACCTCACGCTCACGCCGGAGCAGGTAGGGAACTGTATCGACGAAGTCGGGATCGGGTTCTTGTACGCGCCGCTCTTGCACACGGCCATGCGCTACGTGATGACGGCTCGCCGGGACATACGGATCCGGACGGTGTTCAACATCCTTGGCCCCCTGACCAATCCTGCCGGGGCATCGGCTCAGGTGGTGGGCGTGTATGAAGACCGCCTCACAGAACTCTTAGCGAGCGCGCTGAATGATCTGGGGTCGAAGCGAGCGTTCGTCGTGTTCGGCCTTGACGGGCTTGATGAGCTCTCACCCACAGGAGAGAGCAGGGTTTCCGAGGTTAAAGATGGGCATGTTCACACCTACGTAGTCTCGCCGGAGGATTTCGGTCTTCAGCGGGCAACGCTTCGCGACCTGCAGGGCGGCAGTGCGGCTGAGAACGCAGCGATCATCAAGAAAATCCTGGGCGGGGAGATGGGGCCGAAACGCGACGTGGTGGTCATGAACGCCGCGCTGGCCATCGTCGCTGGCGGCAAGGCTGATGATTTCAAGGAGGGGGTCAGGCTGGCTGCTCGCTCGATCGATGCCGGCGCCGCCATGGAGAAGCTCTGCCGACTGGTGGAGTTCAGCCGGCGATACTGCCGGCAGTAATCTGGAGCGTTGATGCTGCGTCGTATTCTTGAGTACAAGCGCCAGGAGGTCACCGAACGGGAGGCGGCAATCCCGCTCGCGGAGCTGAGGGCGCAAGCGTTCGACTCACCGCCCCCGCGCGATTTCACGACCGCCGTCACAAGGAGTCGAAGGGAGACAGCGACGCGTGAACCCCTGAAGGCCATTGCTGAGATTAAACGCGCCTCACCGTCCGCGGGGGCGATCCGCGAGCCGCTTGACGTGGCTGAGATTGCGGCATCCTACCAGGCGGCCGGCGCGAGCGCGATCTCGGTTCTCACGGATGGGCGGTTCTTTAAAGGAAGCCTGAAGGATATTGCGACAGCTCGAGGGGCTGTCGATCTGCCGCTGCTCAGGAAAGAGTTCATCATCAGCCCCTACCAGATTTATGAGAGCCGCGCGCATCGGACAGACGCGATTTTGCTGATCGTCGCAGCCCTCGATGGTTCACAACTGGCCGACTTCTATTCACTGGCGACATCGCTGTCCCTGCATCCACTGGTTGAGGTTCATACCCTGACAGAGCTTGAGACCGCGAAGAAAGCGGGGGCCACACTCATCGGGATCAATAACCGAGATCTGGCAACCCTGGAGACCCGGTTGGACACCACGTTTGCGCTTCTGCCATACCTTCCCCCGAAGGCGGTCGTCGTAAGTGAAAGCGGCATCAGCCGTCCTGAAGAGATGCGGCGGTTAGCTGCGTCGCCTGTAGATGCGGTCCTGGTCGGCGAAGCCTTGCTCGCGAGTTCGGATCCCGGCGGCAGGCTTCGCGAGTTGTTGCTGGATGCCAACGGATGATTCGCGTCAAGATCTGCGGAATCACCTCGCAAGAAGATGCCTGGGTGGCGGTGGAGGCAGGGGCCGATGCCCTGGGATTCATCCTTGTGAAAGGGACGCCTCGGTACATCGAGCCGGAGGCCGCCGCCGTCATCGCCGCCCAGATGCCGCCATTTGTGGCAACAGTGGGAGTATTTATCGACCGGACACCCGAGGAGATTGATCAGATCGTGAGCGCCTCCGGTCTCAGCCTCGTGCAATTGCACGGGAACGAGAGCCCGGCAGAGTGCCGGCGCCTTCGTGTCCCCTTCGTGAAGGCGATCCGGGTCCAAGGCGAGCGCGATCTGGAGGCGTTACGCCTCTATCCGCAGGCGAGGGCGTTTCTGCTGGACACCTACGTCGCTGACCGACCGGGTGGGACCGGCAGGACCTTCCCGTGGGAGATCGCGACCAAGGCTGCGAGTGAGGCCAGGGTGATCCTGTCCGGTGGACTGACCCCGGACAATGTCGCCTTGGCGGTGGCGCAAGTCAGGCCGTATGCTGTCGATGTGAGTAGCGGTGTGGAAATCGCCCCAGGCCGGAAAGATCATCGCAAGGTGAGGGAGTTCATTGAGCAAGCAAGAAAAGCCGACACACGCTGAGGCGCGGCATCAGGGCCCGCTTCCGGATGCCCGCGGACATTTCGGCAGGTACGGAGGGAAGTTTGTGCCGGAGACCCTGATGGCGGCGCTCACGGAGCTGGAGAAGGTCTATCTCGATGCGAAGGCTGATCCTGGCTTTGAATCGGAGATGCAGCAGCTTCTCCGGCATTATGTGGGACGCCCGACGCCCCTCTATTTCGCGAGTCGGCTGACGGAACATCTGGGGGGGGCTCGCATTTACCTCAAACGTGAGGATCTCTGCCACACGGGTGCGCACAAGATTAATAATACTCTTGGCCAGATTCTCCTCGCCCGTCGCATGGGCAAGACTCGGGTCATCGCCGAGACGGGGGCCGGCCAGCATGGGGTGGCGACCGCCACAGTGGCCGCCCGATTTGGTCTGACTTGCGAGGTCTTCATGGGAACCGAGGACATGCGGCGGCAGGCCTTGAACGTTGTTCGGATGCGCCTGCTCGGCGCAAAGGTTACCCCGGTCGAGTCGGGGAGCCGGACCCTGAAGGACGCGATCAACGAGGCGATGCGCGACTGGGTCACGAACGTCGAGACGACGCACTATGTCCTGGGCTCGGTCCTGGGGGCCCATCCGTATCCGATGATGGTTCGGGACTTTCAATCAGTCATCGGCAAGGAGACCAAGGCGCAGATCTTGGAACTGGAGGGGAGACTGCCGGACTACCTCGTGGCCTGTGTCGGCGGAGGCAGTAACTCGATCGGCTTGTTTCATACCTTCCTTGATGAGCCCGCTGTCCGGATGATCGGGGTAGAGGCAGGCGGTCTGGGCATCGAGACCGGCCGCCATGCGGCCCGATTCGCGACCGGCGAACTGGGCGTCTTGCACGGAACGATGAGTTACATCCTGCAGGATGACGATGGCCAGATTCAGACGACTCATTCGGTCTCTGCCGGACTCGATTATCCGAGCGTCGGTCCGGAGCATAGTTACCTCCGAGACCTCGGGCGGATCGACTTTGTTTCGGCTACCGATGCGGAGGCGCTGGAAGCCTTTCAGCTCCTGAGCGAGCTTGAGGGGCTGATCCCGGCTTTGGAGAGCGCGCATGCCATTGCTCATGTGGGGAAGCTGGCCCCTATGCTCCGAAAGGACGAGATCGTGATCGTGAACCTCTCGGGCCGAGGGGATAAAGACGTGGAGGTTGTGGCCAAGCTGCTAGGGGGCGAGGTGCAAAGATGAATCGTATCGACGAGCGCTTCCGTCAGCTTAGAAAATCAGGAGGCCGGGCACTGATGCCGTACCTGACTGCCGGCGATCCCGGTCTTGACACCACTCGTTCGCTGATCCTGGAGTTCGAGAGGCGAGGGGCGGATCTCATCGAACTCGGCGTCCCCTTCTCCGATCCTTTGGCTGACGGTGTTACCATCCAGCGCGCGTCGCAACGCTCACTGTCGGCCGGCACGACGCTCCCGCGGATCCTCGAGATGGTGAGGGATCTTCGGTCGGACTGCCGGCTGCCGCTGCTCTTGATGAGCTACGTGAATCCGATCTTCCACTTTGGCTATGTTCGGTTTGCCAAGGAGGCTGCAGAGGCCGGCGTCGATGGGCTGATCGTTCCTGATCTTCCTCCCGAAGAGGCGGCCGAGCTGGTTGAGGCAACAGCCGCTCACAACCTTCACACGGTATTTCTGATCGCACCGACCAGCCCGCAACAGCGCATTCGGACGATCACGGCCGCCTCGAAGGGTTTTATCTACTATGTCTCCCTGCGGGGCGTCACGGGGGTTCGTTCCAGGCTCAGCGAGGATCTGGAGGCCAGCATTCGGATGATCAGAGCTGAGACCGACCTGCCGCTTGCGGTGGGGTTTGGCATCTCAACACCGGAGCAGGTGCGGATGGTGTCAAAGCTGGCTGATGGGGTGATCGTAGGAAGCGCCATCGTCTCACTGCTGGAACAGACAGCCGGGAAGTCAGATCAGTTGCAACGAGTTGGGGACTATGTTGCGTCGCTGAAAACCGCGACAATCGGCTAGATATCTACAGTTTTACCTCTTGTAAGTATCTTTTGCTGCTCCCGCTGTAAGATCTCACATTCTCCTTGACAAGCCCCCTGTAACGTCGTAAGAAAGCATTATAGTACTATCTTTCAATGAGGGATTGCGGCAAAATATAGGAAACAGTAATGTTTTCATGGATGAGCCGTCAGAATGAGTTGGTTGGCCTGGATATCGGAACCAGCTCTATCAAGGCCGTGCATCTTCACCGATCAGGTAATGTCTACAAATTAGCCGAGCTTGGCATCGCTCATATCCATCCCGAGACGATTGTAGATGGGATCATCATGGATGCCGCCACAGTCAGCACCGCCATCCGGCAACTCTTCGACAAGCATGACATTGCTATCAAGGACGTGGCTTTTTCTGTTTCGGGCCACTCGGTGATTATTAAAAAGATTAAAGTTCCCACGATGAAGAAGGCAGAACTCCGCGAAGCCATTGTGTGGGAGGCTGAGCAGCACATTCCCTACTCGATCGAGGATGTCAATCTCGACTTCCAGATTCTGAGGGAGGCCGGTCCAAACGAGCAGGAGATGGATGTGTTGCTGGTCGCCGTGAAAAAGGACACCCTCAATGACTATCTCGCCGTGATCTCTGCGTCCGGGCTGAGGGCCGCAGTCGTTGATGTAGACGCCTTTGCAATCGAGAATGCCTTCACGATGTCCACGAAGTTCCAGCCGGGTGAGGTCGTAGCCCTCGTGAACGTGGGAGCGGCTATCACCAATATTAATATCCTTAACGGCGGGATTTCGGATTTTACCAGGGAGAGCCCCCTAGGAGGCAACCGACACACCGAGTCGTTACAGAAGGGCGTAGGCTTAAGCTTCGAACAGGCTGAGGCGTTAAAGAGAGGAGAGGCGATTGAAGGGCATGGCTTCGCGGAAGCGAAGCCTGTGATCGAGATGGCTAATAGCGAGTTAGCCGCAGAGATACGACGCTCTTTTGATTTTTACTACTCGACGAGTCAAAGCCATACGATCCATCGAGTCGTGTTAAGCGGCGGGTGCGCGTCGTTACCAGGCCTGGCGTCCTATCTTTCAAGCGCGCTTGAACTTCCTGTTGAGATCGCCAACCCTTTTCAAAATATCGTTGCCGACCCGAAGAAGTTCGACGCTCAATACCTAGCCTCTATCGCCCCTCAGATGACGGTTGCCGTGGGATTGGCCCTTCGCGAGCCGGAGGATAGTGCCGTATGATCAGGATCAACCTCCTTTCGCCAGAGGCGCGACGAAGAAAGGTTCAAGTACGAGCCCCTCAGGCAGCGATCATAGCCGTGGCGATTCTCGCTGCCGCCGGGATGTGGGGGTACTGGTATTTCGTGAAGCACGACGTGGAACAACTTCGAGCGGATATCGTCGCGGTACGGAGTGAAATCGGGAGGAACCAACAGATCGTCCGATTGGTTGAGCAAGACGCTCGCGATAAGAAACAGCTTCAGGACCGGCTGGCACTCGTTCAGCGATTGGCCGCCGTCCAAGGCAGTGCGGTCCGTCTACTTGATGGGATCAGTCGGGCGTTGCCTGAGGACGGTTGGCTCACCGGAATTAATAAAGTCTCCGGGAGGCTCGTTATTCAGGGCTACGCCTCCTCACACTTTTCCGTCGCGGAATTGATGCTGGCGCTACAACGACTCAAGCCGATCATCAACAGTGTTGAGCTCAACTTTTCCGAACTCGAGTTGTACGAAGGCAGACCGGTTGAACGGTTCGAGATCATCTCAACCTTGTCGGGGTAGGCAGCTCGTTCTACACCTTGTTGATGGACCTGTCCTGAGTGGTTCGGCCGGGCGCACCACGGGCTTAGCCGAAGGAGAGGATCGTGAGACTTCCTTCCATTGCTCTGGCGGCCTACACTGCAAATATCCCCCTCAAGCAAAGGGTGACTCTCGGCGTCATCTTTGTGATCCTTGTGGGCCTCGTCTACTGGCAACTCTTTCTTCGATCGGAGTGGGCTGCCAGGAACGAGGCTCAGGCTGAACTCACCCGGCTGAGAGCCGAGGCAGAGCGGAGCAGGCAGATCGCAAGCCAGAAACCTCACCTGAAACAGGAGATCAAACTGCTGGAAGCACGCCTCCAGCGTGCGGTGCAGCAGCTTCCGGCCGAAAAGGAAATTCCATCGTTACTGAAACGAGTCGCCGGCCTCGGCCACGAGACGGATCTGGACGTCTCCTTGTTCAAGCCAGGCACCCCGGTGGCAAAGGAGTTCTATACTGAGATTCCGGTGCAACTCAAGGTTGTGGGGACATACCATGATCTTGGTCTGCTCTTTGAGCGCCTGAGCCGGTTGGAGCGGATTGTGAATGTCGCCGATCTGACAATTCGACCGGCAATAAAAGCACAGAAGGCCGGGCCCAGCATCCAGGCCGAGTTTGGCGTGGTGACCTACACCTACTCGGGCACTTCGGGAGCGAAGAGTGTCGTGGCTGCGAGCACGGCAAAATAGGCTCCGGCGCCAGACGGCTGTGGGGGGTGTAGTCATCTTCAGCCTTGTAACTGTCCTTGCCTGCGGCAGGGATACGCCGCCCCCCACACCTTCTCCAGCCCAGGGCTCGTCGCCGTCGCCGTCGCCGACTCTTGATACATCCTTACAACCGGAAGAGAAAGAGGCTCCTGCTGTGTATCAGTCACGAGGGCGCCGGGATCCATTTCGGCCTCCTCGGGTCAAGACGGCAGAAAAACCCCCAACGGTGCGTCTTAAGCTGACGGGTATTATCCGGGAAGCCCAGTCCTACTATGCGTTGGTGGAGTCGGATTCGACACCAGGCATGGGGTACGTCATCCGGGAAAACGACGTAGTTGACTCGGCGAAGGTAGTCAAGATCAATAAGGATAGTGTAGTATTTGAGGTGCAAACGAAGAATTCGGAAGGTAAGTTACTCACTCGCTACGTAGAAAAGTACATGCTATCGGTAGAATCGAGATGAATACGCTCCGGAGAGCGATCTCGCCACGAGAGAGCTCAAGCTGGGTAATCGCTCTGCTGCTACTCACGGTGTGCCTGCCTGGGTATTCGGCAGCAGCAGACGGCTTGATCGAGCCTCTCGGGCTTCACATTCGCGGCGAGGGACCTGAGAAGATAGCTTTGCCTGCCGTCGCTACCCCCTCTCAGAGCTTGGTCGAAAGGGAGGAGGCTCTGAAGGTTCAGGGGGTAGCTTCGGAGAAGCCGCCATCCCAGCCAACCGCTCAACAGCTTGGCGGAGAATCGAAACCGATACCGGTGGAGGAAGTGTCAAAGGTGGCCGAACCTCTTACATCCCATTCTGTTGAGCAACAAATTACTGCACCACCCTCAATCTCACCGAAAATCCCGACTGATAACAAGCGGTTATCGTTGGATTTTAAGGGCGCCGACCTTGATGATCTATTGCGTTTAATCTCTGAGGTCAGTAGCCTGAACATCGTCGCAGCTCATGGCCTGAAGGATCGAAAAGATAGAGATGTCACTGTGCGTCTGATAAATGTTGAGTGGCGTCAGGCGCTTGATGTCATCCTCCGTGCGAAGGGTCTTAGCTATGAACAGGATGGCAATGTACTCTATGTGGGTTCAAGAGCTGAGATCCAAAAGGGCAAGGAAGAGCGGGCGAAGGATATCGAGATGGCAGCGCTCAAACAGTTGCGAATCGAGGATGAGAAGCGAAAGGTCGAGGAGGCGAAGAAAAAAGCTGAAGAAGAGCGAAGGAGGGCTGAAGAGGAGAGACGCAGGATTGAAGAAGAAGAACGGCGTCTTGCGGAGGAGCCCCCGTGTACCAAGGTGATTCATTTGGCCCATACAAAAGCCCATGACGTGAAAAAGCATCTCAATCGGCTGAAGACACGACTGGGGAACATTGAACTTGACGAGCAGACAAATACTGTCATTGTGAATGATGTTCAATCTGCCTGCCTCAAGATAGCCGCAGTAGCGAGTGAGCTCGATGTACCGCCAAAAGATCCGTTCGTCACCAAGCTGCTGCCGTTTAACTATGCGAAGGCGACCGATCTGAAAACCCATCTCACCGCGCTGAAGACATCCCAGGGAAGCATTGTCATCGATGAACGGTCGAGCCGAATTATCGTGAAGGACCTCCCGGAGACCGTCGAGAGGATAGAGACCTTTTTGAAGCAGATTGATATTCCAACCCCTCAGGTCCTGATCGAGGCGAGGATCGTCGAGGCTTCTCGCTCCTTCTCCCAGAGCCTTGGTATTCAATGGGGAGGAGCGGGGATTCCGACGACTGCTGGGAGCAAAACCGGGGTAACGACCTTCGGTGGTGGAGGTAGTGCTGGGCCGATTCAATTTCCCGGACTTACGCCGACTTCCAGTACGCCATTTCCTACAACAACCGGAGGTGGCATCCCCTTCGTCGGGCCGGTACCGCTCGCCTTGAATCTTCCAGCAATTACTTCCGGGGCCAGCCCATTCGTCATTGGAGCGACCATCGGCAGTCTTGCGAATCGGTTTCTTGTAGGGGTACAGCTTTCCGCGGCGGAGTTAGAGGGGAAGATCAAGACCCTGTCGTCGCCAAGAGTGGCGACCCAGGACAACGAAGAGGCTGAGATCAAACAAGGAACGCAGGTCCCCTTTACGACGATCGACAGCTCAGGGAGAACGGTTGTCCAGTTTCAGGATGCATTCATCAAGCTCAAAGTGAAGCCACATATCACACCAGACGGTCGCGTTTCGATGAAGGTTGAGGCAGAGCGTTCCTTTCCTGGGGAGAAAATTACAGGCGCCTTCGGATTTGTCTTCCCCATCAATACTCGCAAGACCACGACCAACATTCTGGTTCAGAACGGCTCAACCGTAGTCATCGGTGGCCTTCTTCAATCAACGGAGTCAATCATCGTAGATCGGGTACCATTTTTTGGTCGAATCCCGGGGTTAAGCTGGCTCTTTAAGCGGCAGTCGGTCGGACCCGATGAACGTGTGGAACTTCTGATTTTCCTCACACCATCTGTACTTCAGGAGTCTCGGCTTTGAGAGCCGGCTTTTTGACGCACAGACGTCAGTTCCGATTACTGACCCTTTGGCTCCTGCTTGGATTATCCTCCGCCTCAGATGCCGAATACCTCATCTACCTCAAGGGCGGGCATTTCATCGTCGCTGATGATTGCACCTTTCCAACCCGCCAAGGGGCTGAAAAGAGTCCAGGGGCGAGCGAGCAAACGACTCCCGTAGAAGACTGTACGGAGGGGAGGCCAAATGGTCCAATCTTTTGGAGTACGATCAATGGGCATTTCGGAGAGGTGAACGCCGATGATGTCTATGCCATCTTCGGGACAAAAAGTCCCCAGTCGATCAAGCGGTTGAGTAACACCACGGATCTGGAAGACTATCTGATTACTAATCGGGGAGAGAGCTTTGTAAACGCCAAGATTGTTGAAGAGAAGGGCGTTGAAATTCACGGACTGAAGCGAGATGATCTGACCAAGGTCAATAGGCGAGGGGTCATCGAGATTGCCCCTGAACGCCTGGCGAAGAGTCGGTCGGGAGAGGGGCTTTGTCCCGGGGAATCGATTGACTTTGCGATTAGCGAAGTTGAGTTGGTCGAGGGCCATCTCCTAGGTGCCATCACTAATCTTTCGAAGGAACCGTGGCTTCCATGGATTGAAGTCGAAGTCCGAGTGAAAGGGCGGTTTTTGGGAAAGTTTGAAATAGAAGATCGGAACGTTCTAGCTTCTGGTGAGACTATTTCAATGGACTCCGCAACGCCTGGCAGATTCCTCAAAGAGTTGGCCCAGCTTAAGAACGACGAGGCTGGTGTTCGAGTCTGTTATCGAAAAGTGAAGAAAGCAACAAAAGGACTAACCGCTGAGAAACCGTCCGCTGCGCAGTTCCCGAAGTAAGCACTGGCCACCAAAGATCCTTTCCTGCAAGCGGATCACCCCTTATCCTCCATGCAAAGCGCTTAGCGTCTAGGTTTTCCTCTTTTTTCCACTCAGCAGTTGGGGTAAAATGCAGAGCGAAAAGGAATATCTGTGAATGGACTAAAGAAGTCTGCGCCCCCGATCGCCTGGGTTCTCACTGTGGTGACCGGGATCTTACTGAGCTTGTCTCTCAGCGGCGCACCCGACCTCATGGCCGACGGTGGGTCGATGATCCTCTCGTTGGGTGATGACTCTTACGTTACTTGGTCGGAAGTAGAGGCGAGGACCGGTGCGGCCGTCAGGAGAGAGCTTGAAGATCTTCCCTTGACCGATTTCTCGGTCATTATTCTGTCGAACGTAAGCTACGCGAGCCTTCCAGCGGCTGTGCGGGATGGGCTTTCGGAATATCTCGCACATGGAGGTACACTGCTGGTTACGGGCGGAAAACAGTCGTACGGCAGTGGAGGGTATGTCGGCACTGAGCTGGCTGAGCTTTTGCCGCTCAAGCCGTCGCGGGATGACTTCGGTTACAATCCATATGGCCCGACTCTTCTTCTTCAGCCCAGGCACCCGATACTTCAAGGGGTTGCGCTTCCGCCCATGGGATATTTTAATGAGCTTGAGTTAAACAGCAGTGCGGTGGAAATCGCCCAGTATCGTAAGGGATCTAAGGCCGCTTTTACTGGTGGGGGGGACCCCGGCGGGGGGGAAATTGGAGGGGGCGGACGACGGCCGATGCCGCTGATTGCAGAGAAGAGCGTGGGGCAAGGCACAATCCTGGCGATTGCCATGGATATGGCCCTATCCCTGGACAAGGATACATGGCAGGACCGGGATCGCTTCGCGCAAAATTGCGTCGCGTATCTGCTGCAGCGCTCCAGGATCGAGTCTGTCACGCTGCCGAAGGAACCGGTGGCAAAGTGATGGCATGTTGCGCTATCTGACCGCGGGCGAGTCTCACGGCCCGATGCTGACGACGATCCTGGAGGGTATCCCGGCGAATCTTCCGCTTGCCGCCGAGGAGATCACGCGTGAGCTCGTAAGAAGGCAGCAGGGGTACGGACGCGGGGGCAGGATGCGCATCGAAAAGGACGAGGCCAACATTGTGGGCGGCGTCCGTCACGGTCTGACCATGGGTGGACCGATTGCAATCCTGATCGCGAACCGCGATTGGGAAAACTGGAAGCTCACGATGGATCCAACGCCGACGGGGAGGGAGACTGATCCAAAAGGGCCTGTCACTCGTCCAAGACCGGGACACGCGGATTTAGCCGGAGCACTCAAGTACGGGCAGCACGATATCCGCAATGTGCTGGAGCGGGCCAGCGCCAGGGAGACGACTGCCCGTGTGGCTGTCGGGGCCGTCTGCAGGCGTTTGCTGCGACAGTTCGGCATTGAGGTGTTCAGTCATGTCGTTGAGATCGGTTCTGTTGGCGCCAAGACCGATGGCCTCTCGTTTTCGGAGATCCGAGAGCGTGCCGAACTCTCCCCCGTACGGTGCGCCGATCAGCAGGCTGGCGAGGCGATGATGCGACAGATCGACGAGGCGAAGAGCCGCGGTACGAGCCTCGGAGGCGTGTTCGAGGTGGTGGCGCTCAATCCGCCGGTTGGACTTGGCAGTTATGTCCATTGGGACCGTAAGCTCGACGGGCGGCTTGCCCAGGCGATTATGAGCATCCAGGCAATCAAAGGCGTGGAGATTGGTCTTGGGTTCGAGGGTGCCCGACGATTCGGGTTCGAGGCCCATGATGAGATCTTCTACGAGGATAGTCGCTTTATGCGGAGAACCAACCGTGCCGGTGGGCTGGAGGGGGGGATGTCGAACGGCGAGCCGATTCTCGTGCGGGGCGCGATGAAGCCGATCGCCACACAGTACGCCCCGATGGCCTCGGTGGACCTCCGCACGAAAGAGCCGTTTCAGGCGAGCATCGAGCGATCGGATATCTGTGCTGTTCCCGCCGCCGGCGTGATTGGGGAGGCGGTCGTTGCCTTCGAGCTCGCTCAGGCGTTCACGGAAAAGTTCGGCGGCGACAGCCTGGAGGAGATGGCACGCAATTACCAGGGCTATCTTACGTCGATTCACGAACGCTGACATGAAGATTGTACTGACCGGATTCATGGGGACAGGAAAGAGTGTAGTGGGGCGCCGTCTGGCCGAACGGCTTGCCCTGCCCTTCATCGATCTGGACAACGCCATTGAAGCGGCGGCGGAGATGACGATTTCAGAGATCTTTGCCTCGGAGGGGGAGTCCGGCTTCAGACGGAGGGAACGAGAGTTGATTGCGAGCGTGGCGAATCACACGAACTGCGTGATTGCCACCGGCGGTGGCGCAATACTTGACCCTGAGAATGCCCGGAACCTCAGAGCGGGCTCAGTCCTCGTCTGTCTTGTCGCCGAGCCGACCGTTATCTTGGAGCGGCTGGGGGCCGATGCCGGCCGTCCTCTTTTACGGAGTCCGGATCGGCTTGCCAGAATCCGTGAGCTTCTGTTGCAGCGTGGCCCCGCCTATTCCCAGGCGGATCTCTCCATTGAAACGAGCGGGACTGATGTGGAGGAGATCGTCGATCGGATCGTTCAGCATGTTGGCCTGGAGGCGGCCGGAAGCGTCGATACAGGGCGATGAAGAGTGGAGCCAGGGTTCCCGTGACGCTCGGCAGTAGAAGCTACCAGATTGCCGTCGGCAATGGGCTCCTGAAGCAACTGGGCGCCCTGTGCGATGAACTGCTCCTGAGCAGGCGAGTGATGATCGTCACAAACCCTGCCGTCGGTCGCCTTTACGGAGCCAAGGCTGCGGTCTCGCTCCGACGGGCCGGATTCCAGGTGGGGACTACAGAAATTCCGGCGGGGGAGCGGGCGAAGTCATTGCGCCGCGCGGCCGGCCTGTATCAGGCCTTTTTACAGAACCGGATGGATCGCCGCTCTGCCGTGGTCGCCTTGGGCGGTGGGGTGATCGGCGATCTGGCAGGATATGCGGCCGCGACCTTCCTGCGAGGCCTTCCGTTGATTCAGGTTCCGACCACTCTCCTGGCCCAGGT
Source organism: Candidatus Methylomirabilis sp. (assembly GCF_028716865.1). Classification (NCBI taxonomy): domain Bacteria; phylum Methylomirabilota (SeqCode); class Methylomirabilia (SeqCode); order Methylomirabilales (SeqCode); family Methylomirabilaceae (SeqCode); genus Methylomirabilis (SeqCode); species Methylomirabilis sp. (SeqCode). The sequence continues at coordinate 39,444 of NZ_JAQUOY010000021.1, forward strand.
GGACAGTAGCGTCGGCGGAAAGGTTGCCGTCAATCTTCCCGCGGGGAAGAATCTGGTCGGCGCCTTTTATCAGCCGTCGTTGGTCGTGGCTGATGTCCTGACGCTCCGGTCGCTGCCGCCGCGACAGATGCGAGCGGGACTGGCCGAGGTGGTCAAATACGGCATGATCGCCGATCGAGAGCTCTTCGCGTATGTTGAAATGCATCTCGATTCAATCCTCCGCGCAGAGGAAGAGCCCCTGACCCATCTCGTGACTCGCTCATGCGCGATCAAGGCGCACGTCGTCGAACAGGATGAACGAGAGGAGGGGATGCGCGCAATTCTCAACTTCGGGCACACTGTGGGTCACGCCCTTGAGACTGCCGCCGGATACCAACGGCTTCTTCACGGTGAGGCGATAGCAATCGGCATGATGGTGGCAACAATGCTTTCGGTGAACCGAGGCCTTTGCGAACGCGAAGAGCTGGATCGGCTGCGTACGCTCCTGGTGAGAATTGGGCTACCGACAAGGGCATCAGTGAATCAGTCAAGTTTTTTACAAACGATACGTTATGACAAGAAGGTGAGGAATCAGATGATCTATTTCGTCTTAACAAAAGGGATCGGCCATGCCATGTTGGCGGCCATTTCGGATCCCGGTGAGCTGAGGGCGGCAATCAGTGCGGCGTGGAGCCTGTGAGATGGGTGATACGAAACGCGATTTGGGAAGACGGATCCTGGTGTTGAACGGCCCGAATTTGAACCTGTTGGGCCGGCGTGAACCGGACCAGTATGGCCATTCGACGTTGAAAGAGATCGAGGATGATCTCAGGGCCTATGCCGCCTCACGATCGGCCGAGATCCGCTTCGTTCAATCAAATCATGAAGGCGAGCTCATCGACGTCATCCATAAGGCCATCGGATGGGCTGATGCCATAATTGTCAACGCAGCCGGATTAACCCATTCCAGCGTGGGACTGCGTGATGCGATCATTGCCGCGGCCATTCCGACGGTGGAGGTGCATCTGTCGAACATCTATCGCCGCGAAGAGTTTCGCCATCGCTCCTTGATTGCCGACGTTGTCATTGGACAGATCGCAGGCTTCGGTGCCTTTAGCTATCTGCTCGGGCTCGAGGCCGCCCTTCACTTGCTTGACAAAAAGGGATCATGAGATGAATACTCAGATCTCGCTTACTTATGGAGACAAGAAAAGATGATGATTTCAGGAGGAGATCTTCGCCCTGGGGTGAAGGTCGAACTGGACGGAACCCCATACGTCGTGACCGACTTTCAGTGGGTCAAGCCCGGCAAGGGCGGCGCCTTCATGCGTACGAAGCTGAAGAATATGAAGACCGGCGCCATTATCGATCGGACGTTCAGAACCGAGGAAAAGCTTCCGAAGGCGGAGGTGGACGATCGGAAGGTACAATTCCTCTACCATGACGGTGATGCCTATCACTTCATGGACACGGAGAGTTTCGATCAGTTCACAATGGACGAGAAACAGCTCGGGGAGAGCAGTGGCTTCCTCAAGGACGGGATGGTCATTTCAGTCCTGTTGTATCGCGGTGAACCCGTCGAGGTGATGCTTCCAACCTTTGTCGAACTCAGGGTAGTCGAGACCGACCCCGGCTTCCGTGGCGACACCGCCTCCGGTGGCTCCAAGCCGGCGACGCTCGAGACAGGTGCCATAATTCAGGTACCGTTGTTCATTAACGTCGACGACCTCCTTCGCGTCGATACGCGTACCGGATCCTATGTGGAGCGAGCCTAAAAACCGCCCCATTCACAATCAGCTAATGGCTGACAGCTTCACGGCTCATTTCTTACCGAGACAGTTCCTTGATTCCCTGGCAAGCATGCCGCTTGTGCGTCATCACCGATCGTGAGTTGCGACGTGGGCTAAGCCACGTTGAAATAGCGATGCAAGCCGTAAAAGGTGGCGCATCGATGATCCAGCTTCGGGACAAGGCAGCCGGACCGCGTCAGCTTCTGTACGAGGCTCGCCAAATTACCCAACTGTGTCGAGAGCACGGGGTTGCCTTCATTGTGAATGACAGGCTCGATCTGGCGCTCGCGGCCGATGCCGACGGTATCCACCTTGGACAGGATGACCTGCCTCCATGGAAGGCCCGCGCGCTCCTGGGGACAGGCAAGATCCTGGGGGTTTCGACTCACTCCATTGAACAGGCCCTCAGGGCCGCAGAACAGGGGGCCGATTATCTCGGCATCGGGCCGGTCTTCGCGACAGCCACGAAAGCGACCGGGTGCGAGCCGGTTGGCTGCGACACGATTCGACAACTGCGGGCCAGGCTCCCTCTCCCGATCGTGGGCATCGGTGGCATTAGCTTGAGTAACGTCGGAGAGGTCATTCGAGCCGGGGCCACCGGGGTCGCGGTGATCTCGGCAATCGTCAGCGCTAATGACATCACGGCTGCTACCGTCGCCTTTACGATAGCGATTCAGCAAGCGGAAGGTCATTGACAGCCCTTTCCCGTTATTTCTAGAGTCAACATTATGGTTACGCTTCTAAGTACTTGTTAAAATAGTGTTGAATGAAATGCGTATCCGTTGAGCGAAATTGTGTTGCCACTACTTCGACCAAGGAGGGGATGATGGGACGGCCGTGGTTGTCGCTGTGGAAGGCTCTCGCATTTATCATCCTCGTCGCCGCGAACGCCCATGCGGGCAGTACCATAAAGGTCGGGGTAGCCGGTCCGCTGACAGGCGATCAGGCCACCTTAGGACAGGAACTGAAGAACGGCGCTATCATTGCCGCGGAGGAGTGGAATGCCAAGGGAGGTCTTTTCGGACAACAGATCGAGATCGTCTGGGGTGACGACCAACACGATCCCAAGCAGGCCGTTGCAGTCGCCAATAAGTTCGTGAATGAAGGGGTCGTCGGGGTGATCGGCCATTTCAACAGTAGTTGCTCGATTCCGGCCTCCACCATCTATCGTGACGGTAAGGTCGTCCAACTCACCCCCGCCTCAACCAACCCCTTGTTCACTGAGCGCGGCCTGTGGAACGTCTTCCGCGTGTGCGGCAGAGACGATCAGCAGGGGAGCGTGGCAGCCAACTTCATCCTGAGGAAGCTGAAGAAAAGGAAAGTCGCCGTACTGCACGACAAGACGACCTATGGACAGGGGCTGGCCGATGAAACCGTCAAGGCGCTTGAGCAGGGCAAGATCAAGCCTGTCTACCACGGCGGCATCACACAGGGAGAAAAAGACTACCGACCGGTTCTGACGGCAATCAGACAGAGCGACCCCGAAGTCCTCTTCTACGGCGGCATCTATCCCGAGGCCATCATGCTCACGAAGCAGATGCGCGAGCTGGGGATGAAGACAATTTTTATCAGCGGCGACGGCGTCTGGGCCAAGGAGTTTACCGGCATTGCCGGCAAGGCTGCGGAGGGCGCCTTTATCACGTTTACTCCTGACCAAACGAAAATCAAGGAAGCCCAGGGAGTCATCAAGCGACACAAAGAAAAGTTCGGCGCTGAGGTAGGGGCCTACACCGTGTATAGCTATGTGGCTGCCACTCTCCTTTTTGAAGCGATTGCCGCGACCCGATCTACTGATAGCGTCGCGATCGCGGAGCATATCAGGAAGACGAAGTGGAAAACCGCCCTCGGACCGATCCAGTTCGACAAGAAGGGCGACGTGCTGGTGTCGCCTTACGTAGTGTGGGAGGTGAGGGGCGGGAAGTTCGTGGAAATCCAGTAGGCGGGAGATTACTTATAAGGTGAGGGAGGGAAGGGAACCATCTCTTCCCTCCTTTTGTGTTGAGGGGATATGCTGCTTCAACAGTTGGTGAACGGGCTGACGCTCGGAAGTGTCTATGCGCTGATCGCCTTAGGCTACACCATGGTCTACGGGATCATTGAACTGATAAACTTCGCCCACGGCGAGATCTACATGTTAGGCGCCTACATGGGGATCGTCACCTTCACCCTTCTGACTACGCTCCACCTGACCTCCCCGGATTCCGGCGTGGCCCTTCTCTGCATGATGCTCGCGGCGATCCTCTTCTGCGGCGCCTACGGCGTCACTATTGAACGGCTGGCCTACAGACCTCTGCGCACCGCCCCGCGCCTGTCTCCCCTCATCAGCGCTCTGGGGGTTTCGATCTTTCTCCAGAACTTTGTCATGTTGGCGCAGGGGCCCAGAGATAAAGGATTCCCTGAACTGTTCATCCAGGGTGGGATAGATCTGCCGGGTGGCAGGATCAGCGCGATTCAGCTCTTCATCATGGCCACCTCGGTGCTGATGATGTTCGCGCTTCACCTGCTGGTGCGCCGAACAAAGATCGGCAAGGCGATGCGTGCGACCGCCCAGGATAAACAGATGGCCAGTCTGGTCGGCATCGATATCAATCAGGTGATCAGTGTCACGTTCCTCATCGGCTCCGCGCTTGCTGCAGTGGCGGGGGTGATGATCGGGATGTACTACGGCCTGATTAATTTCTATATCGGCTACATCGCCGGCATTAAGGCCTTTACCGCCGCGGTCCTGGGCGGGATCGGCAGCATTCCCGGCGCGATGCTGGGGGGGATACTGTTAGGCCTCATCGAGAGCCTGGGGGCAGGCTATATCTCGAGTGAGTACAAAGACGTATTCGCGTTTGCCATTCTAATCCTCGTCCTGATCTTTCGACCCACCGGTCTTTTGGGCGCAGATACCTCAAAACGAGCCTAGAATCAGCATGCAACCCCTATCGCGCTCCGTTCCATTGCACCAACGCCCTCTCGTGAGAATCGTCCTGGCCAGCCTGTGGCTGGGACTCTTGTCGCTGCCTCTCATGATGGAGTTGGAGGCGCCATTTTTCGGGCTGCAACGTCCCCTCATCGTGTCCGGTGTTGTCGCGCTGCTGGGCCTCATACGGTGGGTCATTTCCGAGTGGCGGAGAACATCACCAGTCTGGATGGATCGCTTACTGGAGGCCGGTGGGGCTACAGCTCGTGATCTTGCCCAGCGGATCGATCGTCGTGTACTGTATGCCGTGGCGCTCGCCGCTGCGGTCGTGATCCCCTTTGGTCTGAATCGGTATTACATCGATGTGCTGACCCAGGTAGGGATCTATGTGACGTTGGCGCTTGGGCTCAACATCGTTGTGGGGTTGGCGGGGCTTCTGAATCTTGGCTACATCGCGTTTTATGCGGTAGGGGCCTATGCGTACGGCCTTCTTGCAACCCGGGCCGACCTCTCCTTTTGGCAGGTCTTACCGTTCGGAGCAGCCTTGGCAGCCATCTTCGGCGTCCTCCTTGCCACTCCGGCCCTGCGTCTGCGTGGAGACTACCTGGCTATTGTGACGCTGGGGTTCGGTGAGATGACCCGGATCGTGTTGAACAATTGGGATAGCGTCACGGGGGGGCCCAACGGGATCATCGGCATCCCGCGTCCACGTCTCTTCGGATTTACCTTTTCCCAACCGATCCACTATTATTACCTGATCCTGGCTGTCGTCCTGCTGACCATCTTCGTCGTTGACCGACTCAATCAGTCGCGTCTCGGTCGCGCCTGGACCGCGATGCGCGACGACGAGGTGGCGGCTGAGGCGATAGGGATCGATCTGGTCAAAACGAAGCTTCTGGCCTTTGGTCTGGGCGCAACATGGGCCGGACTCGCGGGTGTGTTCTTTGCGAGTAAAATGACGTTCATCTCTCCTGAGAGTTTCACATTTTTCGAATCGGTCATCGTCCTCTGCATGGTCGTTCTCGGCGGGATAGGAAGCATACCGGGAGTCATCCTCGGAGCGGCGATGCTGCTGATCCTGCCTGAAATGATGCGGCAGTTTGCGCTGTATCGCATGTTGATCTTTGGTGCTGCCATGGTCGGAATGATGGTGATACGACCGAAGGGACTACTCGCCGTGCGCCGCCGTGCGGTCCCTCTGTGGCATAAGGAGCGTGCTTGCGCTACGGTCGTGAGCGGACCACAGGTCCATTCGACGGGCCCTGGGCAGGTCGATCCTACCGTACAACCTCCGAAGGGTGCGAGCATAACCCTGCTTGAAACACGCAAGCTCTCAGTAGATTTTGGCGGTCTCCGAGCGCTTGATATGATCGATCTGAGCGTGAAGGCGGGGGAAATCGTCGGTCTGATCGGCCCCAACGGGGCCGGCAAAACAACCTTCTTCAATTGTGTGACAGGCCTCTTTGCGCCAACCTCTGGAGAGGTCCGCTATCGCGGGGAGAACCTGGTTGGCCTGAGACCCAACCAGGTCGCCTCGAAAGGAGTGGCCCGCACCTTTCAGAACATCCGACTGTTTCGGGATATGACGGTGCTCGAAAACGTCATGGTAGGGGGGCACTGCCGGATGCGCGCTTCGGTGGTCGGCGCCGTCTTCAGGCCAAAAGGCGTGATTCAGGAAGAGGAGGAATTGGTCGCGAAGGCGGCCGACCTGCTTCGGTTTGTCGGCCTCGAAGAGAAGGCCGATCTGTGGGCGAGTCAACTTCCCTACGGCGATCAGCGTCGGCTTGAGATCGCGAGGGCGATGGCAAGCGACCCGACCCTATTGCTCCTGGATGAGCCGGCAGCAGGGATGAATCCCCAGGAAACCAACGCGCTCATGAACTTGATCTATTTAATTCGTGCCCGCGGCATCACCGTGCTGCTGATCGAGCACCACATGAAGCTGGTCATGGGCATATCCGAGCGGGTAGTGGTTTTCGATCACGGGGTCAAAATCGCTGATGGCACACCCGAGGCGATCAGAGCGGACTCCAAAGTGATCGGCGCCTATCTGGGGAAAGAATCGGGGCATGCTTAAGCTGCAAGAGGTGCATGCGCATTACGGCGCGATCCATGCTCTCAAGGGGATCAGTCTTGAGGTGAAGGAAGGTCAGATCGTCACGCTTATCGGCGCCAACGGGGCCGGGAAATCGTCGACGTTAATGGCTATTTCCGGAATCCTGAGGCCAACCAGTGGACGGATCATTTTTGAAGGCGAGGATCTGACTCACTTTCCAACTCATGCTATCGTCAAGCACGGCATCTCTCAGGTCCCTGAGGGGCGAAGAATCTTTCCAACGCTGACCGTCATGGAAAATCTGGAGATGGGTGCGTATACTCGCGCTGATGCAGCACAGATCCGTCACGACCTCGATCGGGTCTTCCAACTCTTTCCGCTTCTCAAAGACCGCCAGTTCCAACTGGGCGGGACCCTCTCAGGTGGCGAACAGCAGATGCTGGCCATCGGCCGCGCCCTGATGGCGCACCCACGGCTCCTGCTGATGGATGAACCTTCGCTTGGGTTGGCCCCTAAGTTAGTGGAGACGATCTTCGAGGTGATTCGGGAGATTAATACGCAATCGACGACGATCCTTCTTGTCGAACAAAATGCGCACATGGCCCTTCAGATCGCCGCCAAGGGGTATGTGATGGAGGTCGGTCAGATCGTGCTCGCGGATGAGGCCGAACACCTCATGGCCAATGGTGATGTCCGAAGCGCTTACCTTGGAGAGTAAGGTGCGAGGTTCAAGGTTCAAGGTTGAACGTGGGGCATTCGCAGTCTGCCTGACCTTGCTCGTGCTGATCTTGGCGTGGGTTTTACCCGCGAGGACAGAGGGGGAGTCACAGACGACTGCCCCTGAGATCATCATCGGGGTTGTCGGTCCGATGTCTGGCGACCTCGCGCACCTGGGCCGCGATGTACGAGAGGCGGTGGCGCTTGCTGTCGAGGAGTGGAACCAAAAAGGGGGGATCCTTGGGCGTCGGATTCGACTTTTGGTGGAGGACGATCGTAACGATCCGGCTGAGGCAGTTGCTGCGGCAACACGATTAGTGGCGGCAGGGGCCTGGGGGGTGATTGGCCACCTGACATCAGCCGGCTCGCTTCCGGCCTCAGCGATCTATCACGCGGCTGCAGTTCCTCAGATCACGCCATCCAGCACCGACCCGCGACTCACAGAGCAAAGGTTCATGAACCTCTTTCGCACATGTGGGCGGGACGATCAGCAGGGACGGG
>NZ_JAQUOY010000022.1 GCF_028716865.1 Candidatus Methylomirabilis sp.
ATCCGCGTTCTGCTTCACGGTCGAGGTGATCTGCTCCAGGGAGGCCGCCGTCTCCTCCAGGGAGGAGGCCTGCTCCTGGGCGCCACTACTGAGCTGTTGCGACCCCTCGGCGAGTTGCTGGGAGGCGGTGGTAACGCTGCTCGCCACACTGCCGACCTGTGCGATGATATCGTGGAGCTTGTCCATGAAGGTGTTGAACCACCGGGCCATCTCACCGATCTCGTCGTGACTCGTGACCACCAACCGCTTGGTCAGATCCCCGTCGCCCTCGGCGATGTCCTCGAGGACCGCAACCGTTTGGCTCAACGGTCTGGTAATCGAACTGATCGTTAGCCACGTCAGACCAAGGCCTACCACAATCGAGATCGTCAGCAAGATCAGGGAGAGCCTCGCGGATCTCGCTACACCGGCAAGCACCACTTCCCCGGCCTGCTTCGCTTGGACCTGCTGCTCAGAGATGATCGCCTGAATTGAACTGGAGGCTTCATCCGCGCTCTGTCGGCTCTTCGCCACCATTGCGTTTCCCAGCACCCGATTGTCATCAAGATAGGCCTTTACGGCCTCTTGCATCGCCGTCCAAATGTCGTCTGAATGCTTCTGGATCTCCGCGGCCCGCTTAGGGTCGATCGTCTGGAGAGTCTTCAGGTGCTGATCCAACGCCTGGCGAGCCTGTTTGGCCTTGTCCTCAGAGTCATTGAGCTGACTGACGGCCAAATCTGTGAGCCAATATCGGAACTCGCTAAAGGTCTTGGCCACGGCATTCCCGGTCTCCAGCCGATCCAAGACGGTCCCCTGGAAGCGCACAGCCTCACCGCCACGCACGAGGCTCACCCGCAGATACCAGAGCGAGCCACCAAGGAGCACCAGCAGCAACACGTTCGTGAAAATCAACTTGGCTCGAATCGTCTGGGAACGTCGCCATAAACTCGCCACCATGGCATGTCTCCTTTGACTTCAACTCGGACCGACGCAAGCCCCAGCGCTCTGTTGGCAGGGCAACTGGGCGCCTATGCCGGTCGCGAGATTACTTGGTATAGATCACCACGCTGATCGCCCCGCCTACTTCATCCAGCTTGCCGCCCTCTTTCTTGCCCCCGGTGATGTCCTTCTCTCCTTTGGGCTCGCCATGACAGTCCAGACAGGATGCGCCGTAGTACTCCGGGATCAACAGCCGGTACGCGGGCTTCCCCTTGTACTCGCTCATTTCAGCGTACGCCTTGCTCTTGGTCCAGTCGTTGGCCTTAAGCTTACTCTCGATGATCTGATCCTCCCAGGCGTCGGGAGCATTGGCCCGATTGCGCACATAGCTCTTGGGCGCGGTCAGCTTGAGGCTCGCGGTCTCCTCGACCTTCTTCTTGAAGGTGTCTGCGACCCGGTGGGCAAATGTCGCGGGCAGGAATCCCTTGAACCCTACGCCCTGCTTATTGATGAGGGGCTGGGCTTTGTCCATCACTTCCTTCATGGACTCCAGCATGGCCTGCGTCAGCTTACCCTCTGGCGTGCCACGATCAGTCCCCAGTTCCTTGTTGGCGGCCTTCTTGTAGTTCTCCTTGGCGAGGCCTACCACCTTTTCCGCGGTCAGCCCCTTGTCGCCCTTTGTCTCGTCGTTGATGAGCTTCTGGTTGTCCGAGATAACCGCTCGGCCGGCTCGGAACAGCGTGGCCAAATGCACTGCCAGCCGTTCCTGTTCTGGGGTTTGCGCAAGGGCGTCCGTCGCCTCAAACTGCCCAAGGCTAAGCGCAAACGCCCAACTCACGAGAGCGAACCCGAGCATCAGTTTGATCACCGTCTTGAGGTTCTTGAAACACTGCATGTTCACTTCCTCCTCTCCTGTCCCGCTCCTCCTCGTTGATCCGCCGGCAACTCTCCAGCCTCCGGCGGCATCAAGAAGAACGGACCCTAAGAGCCTGCGCCCACTGGCATGGCTAAGCTCCTGTTTTTGTGATCGACCGCACACGCGCTCCACCGGCGCCTCTACGTGGTTTTCTCCAATCGCCCGTCATCCTCTTCCTCTCCCAAGCGCGGAGGGATCTCTGTCCTCTCAGGCTGCATGGCGCAGGAGCTGTGGTTCGGAGGCCAACCGGATCAACCCCGGAACATCCAGGATCAGGGCCACCCGGCCGTCACCCATGATGGTCGCGCCCGTGACACCCTCCATCCGTTGGTAGTTAGCCTCTAAGCTCTTGATCACGGCCTGGTGTTGCCCCAGCAATTCGTCCACCAGAATGGCAACCCTCCGGCCCTCCTGTTCGACAATGACGAGCAGGCTTCTGGTCGGATCGGTCACCTTCGGGGTCACCCCAAACTGTTCGTACAAACGGACGATCGGCAAAAGCTGTCCCCGTACGCTGACAACCTCGCCGCGGCCGACCACGCTGCCAAGATCCGTCTGCTTCGGGCGGATCGATTCGGTGATCGACACAAGCGGGATAATATAGATCTCGTCGCCGACTTGGACAGAGAGGCCATCCAGGATCGCCAGAGTGAGCGGCAGGTTGATGGTAAATCGGGTCCCACGACCCACTTCGGTCGAAATCGTGACCGTCCCCCCGAGTTCCTCGATGTTCCGCGATACGACGTCCATCCCAACCCCCCGGCCAGAGACATCGGTCACCTGCTCAGCGGTCGAGAAACCAGGTCTGAGGATGAGCCGGTGGACCTGCTCGTCAGTGAGGGTCTCGGATCTACTCACCAGTCCTTGCTCCACGGCCTTGTGTATAATCTTCTCCTTGTCCAGGCCGCGCCCGTCATCGGCAATCTCAATGAAGATGCTGCCGCCCTGGTGGAAGGCGTTGAGCATGATCAGCCCCTCATCGGACTTTCCCTGAGCCAATCGCTTTTGCGGCGGCTCGATCCCGTGATCAACAGCGTTGCGGATCAGGTGGGTCAGTGGGTCGCTGATCCGCTCAATGACGGTCTTGTCCAGCTCGGTCTCTTCGCCCTTAATCTGAATCGCGACCTTTTTCCCGCATTGCGCCGCCAGGTCGCGAACGAGCCGAGGCAGACGGCTAAAGACGGTGCGGATCGGCAGCATCCGGATCGCCATCACCCGTTCTTGCAACTCTCGCGTATTCCGCTCCATCTGAGCCACCGCCCCCTCCAGGATGGGAAGCGCCTCTGTCTTGTAGTTGGCTACAAGCTGGCTGATCATGGATTGAGTAATAACCAACTCTCCTACCAGATTGATCAACCTGTCCACCTTGTCCGTGTTGACCCGGATCGTCGAGGATTCCTGCTTCTGCTTAATGAGCTTTTGCTTTTCAAGGACTCCTGTGAGTCGGTCCTGGGTCACTGACTGCTCTTGGACCAGGATCTCCCCGACCTTCTTCTGCTTCCCCAGGGCCTCCTCAAGTTGCGCCGGGGTGATCACCCGCTCTTCGAGCAGCAGTTCGCCGATCAGAGGGACCTCCATCTCTTTGACGTTCGGCATGGCGGCAGTCGCCTCGGCTGCCGAAGAGATCTCGACGACGTCGCCGGCGGCGGCACGTTCCGGCGGCGGTGAATCCAGCCGAACAGCGTCGCGTTCTTGTCCCAGGAACGTCTGGAGCGCCTTGATTATCTCCTCGTCCCACACCTCCTCCCCCTGCTCGCCTTTCGCTTGGGCGAGCAGACCCTTGATCACATCGGCGGAGCGCAACAGCAGATCGGCGCAAGGGCGTGTAAGGGGGAACTCATTCTTGCGGAGGCGATCAAGGAGATCCTCCAGGACGTGGGCGGCCTTGGCGATCCGATCGAACCCCAGCATCCCGCTGTTACCCTTGATGGTGTGCATCGCGCGGAAGCTCCTATTCAGGAGTTCCTGATCGCCGGGCGTCGTCTCGAGCCCAAGGAGACAGCCCTCAAAGTCGGCCAGCAGATCGGCCGACTCATCGAAGAAGCCCTGCAATAGCCCGTCGTCATCCATCATCATCTGTCGCCTCTAGTCTCCTCGCCCTAGCCCGCCGGCGGCGGCAGCACTTTGGCAACCACCTGGACGAGTTGCTGCGGACTGAACGGTTTGACGATCCAGCCGGTTGCCCCCGCCGCCCTCCCAGCCTGTTTTATCTCGGCACCGCACTCGGTCGTCAAGATCAGCACAGGGGTAGACCTTGTGGCAGGGCGATGCCGGATCGCCTTCACCAGACTGATGCCGTCCATGACTGGCATGTTCACGTCGGTGATGATAAGATCTACCTCTTGCCGATCAAGCATGATGAGCGCATCCGGCCCATTCGTCGCCTCGACCACATCAAAGCTCCCTGCGGTCAGGGCGGACCGGATCATCCCCCGCATCGACACCGAATCATCAACAATCAAGATCCGCTTCGCCATCCCCACCTCCTACCGCTATCCACCAGGAAAGGACGACCGTAGGATAGGCAAGTATTTCCGCCCATCGACTACCGTCAGGTTATGAACGCCCCTTCTCGATCATAGGTATCGGCAGCTTTGGTCCCGCACTGAAGGGTTATTCACTGCAATAGGAAGCAAGCTTTATGCCATGCGAACAATCGCAACTGCTCAGACAGGTAGATAGGCTGAAGGCTTTTAGGGGTAGGAGCCGAGAAGATCGCGAATAACTTGATTCGTGCCTGGCGATAATATATAGTTTTTCGTCTTGAGTCTAACCTCCTAAGCCTTTAGGAAAATCGGTCACGCGATCGAGTGAGCCTGCCGATAACAAAGATCAACAGGGGGGGGACAAATGGCAGATCCTTCGATAGAACTCGGGACAGGCGAGATTCAGGGAATACGGGAGAGACAACCGATCCTCGGACAGGGCCTAGCCTATAACGATGGGATGGGTGGGGGGGGCTTTCAAAACAATAACCATGGACAGGCCTCCTTCGACGCGGCTCAGGACAGGCACTGGATCGGCGTGGGGAAACTTACCCCCGGACTCATCCACGAGATCAACAACACCCTCTGCGCGATCGGCAACTATCTCCAGCTCCTCATGCTCGAACGGGAGCGTCGGGGCTGGGACATCTTAAAGCCGCTTCAGGCGATGAGCAACTCGCTCGAGCGTACTCAGATCCTCACCCAGCGGGTTGCGGTGTACGCCAGAGAGCCGGCGCGTCCCCAGTCTCGCCTCCAGATGCACGATCTGCTGAAGGAGGCGATTGTGCTCGCGCACTTGCATCGAGCATTTCGAGAGATCCACCTCCGCCAAGCGTTCGCCGATAACCTACCTGAGATCGAAGGCGATCCCAGGTCGCTGATGGATGCCTTCCTCGATCTGCTGGCATGTGCCGCGTCGGTCGTAGGGCGAGGGGGCACACTCGCCATCTCAACCGCATCGACCGCAGGCTGGGTTGGAGTAAGTTTTAGCGGGGCCGGCCAGTGGCCGCAATGCTCGGACGAGAGCCTGACCCTTGCCCGCCAGATTATCGAGCACCAGGGGGGCCAAGTAGTTCGTGAAGCGCAACCGGGATCGACCGAAGGGCAACTCTCGGTCTGGCTCAGGGCAGGGAGGCAGGAAGGATTGGGCGAGAGAGGGGCGTAGCGATTCACCCGATCGGTTCGTCCCCGCCTCGCGAGGTGAGTGCGACAGCCTGGACGAGGGCGTCCTGAAGCTGTGCTACCGTGTATGGCTTAGCCAGAATCAAGTCCACTCCCGTCCCCTCGAGCCGGTCACGCTCTACTGCATCACCCCAGCCGGTGACCAGGATTACGGGAAGCTGTGGCCACCGGGCTTTGACCGCCTGAGCAACCTCCCACCCCGACATCTCCGGCATTCCAAGATCGGTGAGCACCAGATCGAAGCGCTCCGTCGCGAGGTGCGTGAGGCCCTCTTCGCCGCTGGTTGCGATGGCTGCCTCGTGGCCCAGGATGTGCAGGAGATCGGAGAGGGTCTCGGCAAGGAGAGGCTCGTCGTCGATGACGAGGAGTGTGAGCGGGCGGGTGATGGGGGGTGGGGCGGTGGACGGCTGGACCACATCGGCGGCCGCCACCTCGGCTACCGGCAGGCGCATGGTGATCGTTGTCCCCTGTCCTTCTGCGCTCTGGACGGTGATCTCGCCCTCGTGGCGGCTAACGATGCCATAGACCATGCTGAGACCGAGCCCGGTCCCGCGCACCCCCTTCGTGGTAAAAAACGGCTCAAAGAGGCGGGCCTGCACGGCCGGCGACATCCCGACCCCGGTATCGGTCACGCTGAGTTCAACCCATTCGCGTACACTCCCGGTTACAGGTACCGGGATCCGGGTGCCCGGATCTGAGGTCCGCACCTCTCCGATCACGGAACCGGACACCTGCCTCGTCGTGATCGTAATCGTCCCACCCTGCGGCATGGCGTCGAGCGCGTTGAAAAAGAGGTTGGTGAGTGCCTCGCGCAACTCGGCAGCGTGGCCCAGGATCGGCGGCGTCTCAGCAAGCGCCGTCCGGACCGTGATCCGCGACCCCGCTGCTTCGGCCTGATCCTTCCAGCGGGGTCGGCTGACTGCGAGGACCTGCTCGACGATCCTGCCGAGCGATACCGGCCCGAATGCCTCCGTGTTCCTCGGGCGGGTCGCCTCGCGGATCTTGCGGATCGTCTCGGCCGCATCCTGCGCTGCCTGGTGCTGCCGTTCGAGGCACTCCAGGAGGCGAGCGCCCCCCTCCACGCCCTGTAGGGCGGCCGCGACCGGCCCCCGGTCGAGGACGAGCCGCATGAGCTGGGCCTGTCCAAGGATCCCCATCAACGCATTATTGAAGTCGTGGGCGACCCCAGCCGCCATCTGGCCCATCGCCCGGAGCCGCTCGGCCTCAAGGAGACGGGCCTGCATCCGCTCCAGTTCCTCGACCTTCGCGCCAAGCTGAGTCGCGGCCACGCGCTGGTCCTCGAAGAGGCGGGCATTAGCCACGGCCATCCCGATCGTGGCCCCGATGGTGGTCAAGAACGGAAAGTCCCCATTGGGAAAGGAGTGGGGAGCACGGGTGGCCACATCCAGGGTGCCGACCACCTTGCCTGCAGCCTTCAGGGGGATCGCAGCGAGGGTGTTGAAGCCCGCCTCGATCACCTGCTTCCGGAGAAAACGGGGGTCCTTGGATAGGTCGGCGGTGGTTAAGACCTCGCCAGAGAGGGCCACCCGTCCCGGGAACCCCTCCCCGAGCTTGAAGCGGGATATCTGCTGGAATGTCTCCGGAGCCAGCCCCCGATGTCGGACCAGGACGACCTCGCCCTGCTCTTCATCCAGCAGAAAGATCTCGCCTGCTTCGACGCCCAGACCGAGCAGCGTCGCATCCAGGGCCTGGTCCAGGATCTCATTGAGTGAAAGGGTACCGCTGACGGCCGTCCCGATCTGATTCATGGCCGTAAGCTCTCTCAGTTGCCTCTCGATCTGGCTGCTGGCCTGAGTCAAACCTTCCGCCATGGCATTAAACGCTTCACCCAGCGCCGCGATCTCGTGGGACCCACCGGCTTTCACCCTGGCGCCCAGATCACCTTGTCGGATCTGAGTAGCGGCCTTTTCCAAGGCCACGATGGGACGAGCGAGTTTTTCCCCTATCAAGACGGCGCCCATCAGAGCCACGGCGCCCATTCCCACGAGCAGGATCAGCAGATACAAGCGAAGGTCCGTGATAGCCGCCAAGACGACGCTTGTCGGCACCTTCTCGACAATAACCAGAGAGGGACCTGAGCGGCTCGAACTGAGGGTGAGGGACTGAGAGGTAACGACGTGTTCCTGTATGATTGAACCAGCTGCTGTTCTCTGTCCGCGTCCCGGTACCGGCTGAGCAGTGATGGCCTGCTCTCCCATGACCGTCGCGACAGCGTGTCGAGAGAGGATCTGTGTGGCGAGGGTAGGGAAGTCCCGTTGGATCCGTTCTCCCGTGTTCAGGTCGCGGGGACTACCCCACTGCTTCGCCGGATCGGGGTGCAGGAGGTAGAATCCCTCCTGATCGACAACATACACCTCCTTCCTGGCGGCTTTCGCTTCCTGGTACAATGCCTCGAGGAGAGGGCCTGCCATCAGATTGATGATTACGATCCCGCGCCGATGGCCCGCGTCATCGAAGAGGGGCGTGGCGTAACGGATAACGGGATGGTACGGGACTTCGATCTGACCATCCTCTCGGTTTAAGCCTAGCGGGGAGATGTAGACTTGACCTGGCCCGAGCGTCATCGCCTCGGAAAAGTAGTCGCGCTGCCGCGTCTCCTGCAAGCTTTTCCACGGGATAAGCCGGGGTGGATGGATTCCGTCGTAGTCCACCCGGACCACCTCCCGGCCATTCTCATCGAGATAGCGAATCTGGTCGTACACCTTCCGGTTACTCGAGAAGGTCAGAAAGACTTGCTCTACCACCGTCCTCGCGAGTTCAATCTCTCTCAGGTTTGTGCCGGCTTTGGCCCGTACCAACTCCCGCACCGCGGGAAGTTGGCTCAGAATGGGGAGGTCGTCTTGGGCCATGTCGAAGACGCGCTTGATCTTGTCAGCATCGTCCACAACACTCCGCTGAAGCTTCTCTACGGATTCTCGCACGAGGTGGTTCGATACTACCTGAATGGCGTAGAGACCAAAGACTGCCAGAGGGATCAGAGCGGCGAAAGCAATCAAAACGCTTAAGAGCGTGAACCGCTCGAATATGGAGCCTCTCATCGTCCCTCTCTCAACAGCCCACAAAGGTCGTCTCGATAAACGCGTGTAGAAGGATATAAAGGATATATAGGAGGGGAAGCATGGAGGCGGCGGGCGGACTCGAACCGCCGAATAAAGGTTTTGCAGACCTCTGCCTTAGCCACTTGGCTACGCCGCCATGAAAGAGGCAGTGATGACGTGATCCAGTAACTGAGTCGGCAGGAAACAATGGGTGGGCACGGCCTTGAGCGACATGCCGATTATATCATGCAACTGCTCGATAACGATTTCGTGGATTTCAAGGTTGGAGCGGGAAACGGGATTCGAACCCGCGACCCTCGCCTTGGCAAGGCGATGCTCTACCACTGAGCTATTCCCGCGCCCGAAAAAAGACTATAGCGTCGGCGGCCCTGACTGTCAAACGAAAATCACCAAACCGGCTAGACCGACAGGAGCTTCAGGACAGCCTCGGGATCGGCCTTCACCGTCACAGGCTGCTGCGACAGACGGATGGCGGCATCGGGTTCTTTCAGACCGTGCCCGGTGAGCACGCACACGATGACCGCATCCTTTGGGAAGCGGTTCGATCGGCAAAACTTGATGAGCCCGGCCACCGAGGCTGCCGAGGCCAACTCGCAGAAGACCCCTTCCGTGTGGGCTAGGAGACGGTAGGCGTCGATAATCTCGCTGTCAGAGACCATATCAATCCGCCCGCCGGACTCGGCCGCAGCAGCCACCGCCCCATGCCGGCTTGCGGGGTTACCGATCCGAATGGCTGTAGCGACGGTCTCGGGCCGCTCGACCACCGTCCCCAAGACGATCGGCGCCGCGCCTTCCGCCTGCCACCCCATCATCTTCGGCAACGAGGTGATCTGTCCGGCCTTAAAATATTCCTGGTACCCCTTCCAGTACGCGGTAATATTGCCCGCGTTGCCGACCGGAATAAAGTGATAGTCGGGGCTCCGGCCCAGCCGTTCGCAAACCTCGAAGGCGCCGCTCTTCTGGCCTTCGATCCTGTATGGGTTGACCGAGTTGACCAGCACGATGGGCTGATCTGCAGCGATCTGCCTCACGATCTGCAGGGCTTCATCGAAGTTGCCCTCGATCTGCAGCACCTGCGCGCCATGGATCATCGCCTGCGCAAGCTTGCCCAGCGCGATCTTCCCCTCCGGGATCAGCACAAAGGCGCGCAGTCCTGCCAGAGCCGCGTATGCCGAGGCGGAGGCCGAGGTGTTCCCGGTCGAGGCGCAGATCACGGCCCTCGCGCCTTCCTCCACCGCCTTGCTGATGGCGAGGGTCATCCCCCTGTCCTTGAAGGAGCCGGTTGGGTTAAGCCCCTCGTACTTCAAATACACCTCCGCCTCGATCCCAAGCATCGCTCGGAGCCGTTCGGCGCGAATGAGCGGTGTATTCCCCTCATTCAGGGTGACGATCGGCGTCCGATCGGTCACGGGGAGAAACGCTCTATATCGGTCGATGATTCCGTTCCAGTTCGTCGTCTTCATCACAGGCTCAATCGGTGGCCCCCTCGACCCTCAGGCACACGGTCTGCCCGCTCACCACATCGAGTTGGTCGATGGCCAGCAGCGACCGTTGCATATCGCCCTCCACCGCCTCATGCGTCATCATGACGATCGGCACAGCGCTCTGCTCCTGGCGTCCTTTTTGGATGACGGATACGATACTGATGTTGTTGCTGCCCAGAATCCCGGTGACCCTCGAGAGGACCCCTGGTTTGTCGACCGCCATGATCCTGAGGTAATAGCAGGAGCGGACAGCCGCCATCTCCTTAACCGCAGCCTCCGCATCGGAGATCGGCGGAGGCGGAACGCCCCTTGCGGTTGGGTCGTGCAGCAGACCTCTGGCGATTTCCGCGATGTCGCTGACGACCGCCGAGGCGGTCGGCATCTGGCCCGCCCCTCGCCCATAGAACATCAGGGAGCCCACCGCGTCGCCGACAACGTAGACAGCATTGTGGACCCCGCCGACCGAGGCCAGCAGGTCATCTTCCGGAATGAGCGCCGGATGCACTCTGGCCTCCAGCTCGCCATTCAGCTGCTTGGCAATCGCCAGCAGCTTAATCCGATATCCCAGCTCGCGGGCGTATTCGATGTCGGAGGCATCGATCTGTCTGATCCCCTCGACGTGGATTCGGTCGAAGGGGACATAGGCCCCGAATGCCAGCGTCGCCAGGATCTGGAGCTTGTGGGCGGAATCGATCCCATCCACGTCGAACGATGGATTGGCCTCAGCATAGCCATGGGCTTGCGCCTCGGCCAGCACCTCGGCGAAGGGCCGCTTGCTGTCCGTCATTGTCGTGAGGATATAATTACAGGTCCCGTTCACAATTCCGATGATTGAGCGGACCCGATCGGCCACCAGCCCCTCTTTCATCGCCCGGATCAGCGGAATGCCGCCACAGACGCTGGCCTCAAACCCGATCGATACGCGATGCGTCGCAGCGGTCCGATACAGTTCGAGCCCGTGAGTAGCCAGGAGCGCCTTATTGGCTGTGACCAGATGCTTGTTCCGGTTGAGTGCATCCCGGCAAAACCTGAGCGCAACATCACAGCCCCCGATCAGCTCGACGATGATGTCGATCGCGGGATCCTCCAACACGGCCGTCGCATCGGTGGTCAGCAGCGTCGGGTCTACCTCTACGTTTCGCCTACGATGGACATCGCTATCGGCGATCCGGCGGATCACAATCTTCCCTCCAAGCCGTTGCTGCAAGAGGGCGCTGTTCTCCTGAATCAGCTTCACAACCCCGGATCCCACTGTCCCGAACCCCAAGATGCCGATCTGTATCGATTTCATCGCGCGCCTCCCGCCTCACGCGCCCATGGATGACGCTAATCCGCTTCGCCAGGCCTTCTCGACCTCTTCAATGGAAAGATCAAGCCCACACGTTGGACCATGAAGTCTCAACCTCGTCCCCCCGACGACTCCAAGAAGCCGTACGGGAACCTGGTGTGCCTCGGCAATCTTTTCCAGCCTCGGCCAGTCAGCCTTTTTGAGGGAAACAACGATCCTGGATTGCGATTCTCCGAAGAGCAAGGCATCGGGGCGAATTGCGTCGCTGAGCCTCACATCGACGCCGATCGGCGCCCCCGCCCCACCCAGGCACGACTCCGCCAGCGCGACGGCCAGCCCCCCATCCGAACAGTCGTGGGCTGAACGAATCATCCCCTGCCGAATCGCTTCGAGGCAGGCGCGTTGAACGTTCCGCTCCCTGACCAAGTCCAACACCGGCGGCTCACCCTGCACCAGGCCGAACCGGACCGAAAGATACTCACTTGCCCCCAGCTCTTCACGCGTTTCTCCCAGGAGCGCTACCAGATCCCCTTCAGTCTTGAACTGCTGAGTTGTGGCGTAAGCGACATCATCCAGGAGACCGACCATCCCGATCATGGGCGTGGGGAATATCGCGTGTCCCGATGTCTCGTTGTACAGGCTCACATTGCCGCCGGTGACGGGAGTCTGCAAGGCTCGACAGGCCTCGCCGATCCCCTTGACCGCCTCGACAAACTGCCACATGATCTCCATACGCTCCGGACTGCCGAAGTTCAGGCAGTTGGTGATGGCGAGCGGCTCACCGCCTGCGCAGACGACGTTCCTGGCCGCCTCGGCTACGGCAATCATGGCTCCCCGATACGGATTCACGGCGCAATAGCGGCCATTGCCGTCGACGGATAGCGCGATGGCGCGTCTGCTTCCGTGTAGTCGCAGAACTACGGCGTCCGATCCGGGCCCGACAATGGTGCCCAGGAACAGCATGTGGTCATATCGCTCCCAGATCCGTTCCTTGCAGCAGAGGTTGGGTGATCGCAGCAATTCTAACAAGACGGCCGCATAGTCGTCAGGCAGCGGAATGCGATCCAGGTCGAGCCGTTGCCGCGCATCGGCCTCGGCAGGGCGGCTGCTCGGCCGGTGATAGACGGGCGCCTCTGACGCCAAGGCATTAGCCGGGATCTCTGCAACCGGTCTTCCATGATCCAGAACTCGCAGCAAGTCCCCATCAGTGACACGCCCGATCACCGCTGCGTCGAGATCCCACTTTTCGAATACCCTTCTGACCCGCTCCTCGCTGCCTTGCCGCGCCACTACGAGCATCCGTTCCTGCGACTCCGACAACATCAGCTCATACGAGGTCATCTCCGGCTCTCGCCGGGGAACATGGGCAAGGTCGATCTCGATCCCGGTGCCGCCGCGGCTCGCCATTTCGGCCGTTGAACAGGTCAATCCCGCAGCCCCCATATCCTGGACCGCTACCAGATCGTCCCCTTCCATTAGCTCAAGGCAGGCCTCGATCAGCAGCTTTTCACGAAACGGATCGCCAACCTGGACGGTCGGTCGCCTTTGCTCCGCCCCCTCGTCGAAGACATCAGAGGCCATCGTGGCGCCATGGATGCCGTCGCGTCCGGTCCTGGCTCCGACATAGATCACCGGATTGCCGATCCCACCGGCCCCGGAAAAGAAGAGCCGATCCTTCCTGGCAATCCCGACGCACATCACATTCACCAGCGGGTTGCTGCTGTAGGCTTCCGCAAAGCAGGTCTCTCCGCCTACTGTCGGTACGCCCACAGCGTTTCCATACCCTGCGATTCCGGCCACCACGCCGCCCAACAGATGGCGGTTCTTCGGGTCGGTCAGCGGACCAAAACGCAGCGCATCACATAGCGCGATCGGTCTTGCGCCCATGGTGAAAATATCTCGGATGATCCCTCCCACACCTGTGGCAGCCCCCTGATACGGCTCGATGAAAGAGGGATGGTTATGACTTTCCATCTTGAAGACAAGCGCAAGACCATCTCCAATATCGAGGGCACCCGCGTTCTCCCCTGGCCCCTGGAGGACGCGCGGACCCTCCGTTGGAAGCGTGGCCAGATGGACTCGCGAGCTTTTGTAGCTGCAGTGTTCCGACCACATCGCGCCGAACATCCCCAGCTCGACCAGGTTCGGTTCACGACCGAGGATCGCCAGAATCCTGTCATACTCCTCGGCCGTCAGGCCGTGGGACTCGACAAGATCTGGGGACACGACAGATACGGTCATGGCGGAAGCCTCAGGCGCAGACAAAGGTGTTCAGGATCGACGCAAACATCAGGCAACCATCCTCAGAACCCAGGATCGCCTCGGCGGCCCGCTCCGGATGAGGCATTAATCCCAGGACATTGCGGCGCTCATTGCAGACGCCGGCAATCTGGTCAAGCGAACCGTTCGGGTTCGCGTCTTTCGCGAGTTCTCCCTTCGCATCGCAATAGCGAAAGATGATCTGGTCGCCCTCCACCAGCCTTTTCCACCCTACCTGGTCGATGTAGTATCGCCCGTCGCCATGCGAGATCGGCATCCGCACCACCTGCCCGGGTTGCATGGCAGCCGTAAAGGGGGTCTGTCGGCTCTCCACCCTCAGGTGGACCCACCTGCACCGATAGTGCAAGCAGTCGTTAGGCAAAAGCGCGCCTGGGAGTAGACCGGCCTCGGTCAGGATCTGAAACCCGTTGCAGCTTCCCAGGACAAAGCCGCCGGCTTCCGCAAAGGCCGTCACCGCTCGCATAACGGGGGACAGTCGCGCGATCGCGCCGGAACGCAGATAGTCACCATGGGCGAATCCTCCAGGGAGAATCACACAATCGGAGCCTTTGAGATCGGCCTCTTTATGCCACAGGTAGCAGGCCTGCTCCTTCAGGACGTTCACGATGACATGGTAGAAGTCCTGCTGGCTCCAAGAGCCGGGGAAGACCACGATGCCAAACTTCACCCCGCGGCCCCCTCTATGTCGAAGCTGTAGTCTTCAATGACCGGGTTCGCGAGCAGCCGCCTGCACATCTCTTCGACCTGCGCAGCCGCCTCCTCTTTCGTGAGGCTGTTCAGCGTGAGTACCATGAACTTTCCGATCCGCACATCCGCCAGCCCCTCAAACCCCAGCGTCTCAAGGGCAGACCGTACCGTATCCCCCTGGGCGTCGAGGACGCCCGGCTTCAAGGTGACGTAGATCTTCGCGGTCAGCATATCACAACCCCGTACGAGCAAAAATGTCATCCAGATGTCGCAGATGATAGCCAAGATCAAAACAGTTTTCAACCTCGCCAGGGGAGAGATGCCGGCGAATCTCCGAATCGGCCAGCAGGAGCGGCTTGAAGGGTTCACCCGACTCCCACGCCTGCATGGCATGCCGCTGCACCAGCCGGTAGGCAGCTTCCCGAGTGAGCCCCTTGCCAACCAGCGCCAGCAATACCGCCTCTGAGAAAACCAGACCCCCTGTCAGTTCCAGGTTGTGCCGCATTCGATCCGGATAAACCCGTAGTCCCTCCAGCACTTCCCGGAAACGGACCAACAGGTAATCAAGCAGGATGGTCGCATCGGGCAAAATGACCCGCTCTACAGATGAGTGGCTGATGTCGCGCTCGTGCCATAACGGCACATTCTCCAGGCTCGACTGGCCGTAACTTCTCAGCAGCCTCGCCAACCCGGATACCTGTTCACAGGCGACCGGGTTCCGCTTGTGAGGCATGGCCGATGATCCCTTCTGCCCTTCGACAAACGGCTCCTCGACCTCACGCACCTCAGTTCGCTGCAGGTGTCGGATCTCGGTGGCGAACTTATCGAGAGAGGTCCCGATCAGGGCCAGCGTGAGCACAAATTCGGCGTGTCGATCCCTGGAGAGAATCTGGCTGGAAATCGGCGCCGGCTTTAACCCAAGCCTGGTACAGACATACGTTTCCACAAATGGTGGAAGGTGGGCGAAGGTCCCAACAGCGCCGGAGAGTTTGCCGTAGGCCACGGTCTCCCTGGCCCGACGGAGGCGATCGATATTGCGCGCCACTTCACCATACCAGAGCAGGAGCTTCAAACCAAAGGTCATCGGCTCGGCATGAATCCCATGCGTCCGCCCAACCATGATCGTTTGCTTGTGGCGTCGAGCGAGGTCAGCAAGCACCAGGGAGAGCGCATCGAGGTCTTCCAGTAGAATGTCGGCAGCCCGCTGAAGCTGCACCGCCAGGGCCGTGTCAACCACATCATAGGACGTCAGCCCGAAATGGAGGTAGCGCGCCTCCGGACCGACCCGTTCCGCCACCGCCGAGACAAAGGCGATGACATCGTGGCGAACTTCCCGTTCGATCTCCTGGATGCGGTTAAGGTCGAAGCCGGCCCGCTCCTGGATTACGGCCAGCGCCTCGCGCGGAACCACGCCCAGTTCGGCCCAGGCCTCGCACGCCAACAACTCGATCTGCAGCCATGTGGTGTAGCGACTGTGCGGTTCCCAGATGGAGGTCATTCGGGGGAGCGTATAGCGGGAGATCATCGGGATGAGTGATCAGGAGAGCAGGGCCGCCTGAGGAACAGGGCCGATAGAGGTAATGGCGAACGCCTCGTCGCGTAATACTCTTCTCATCAGCGACTCGAACTGATCGGTAGACACCGAATCGATCCCGGCAATGATTTCATCCAGGCCATAAGTGCGCTCGAAATAGATCTCTGTCTTGGCAAGACGAGTCATCCGACTACTCGTCCCTTCGAGACCAAGGAGCAGACCGCCCTTGAGCTGATCCTTGGCCCGCTGGAGATCGCTGGGATCGATCGGCTGATTCCGCAGACGGGCGCACTCAGCCCGAATCAGGTCCACGACCAGTCCTGATGACTCGGGATCAGTCCCGGCATAAATAACCAGCAGGCCACAGTCACGATAGGAGGCCTGATAGGAGTAAATCGAGTATGCCAGACCTCGTTTTTCGCGAATCTCCTGAAAGAGCCGAGAACTCATACTGCCACCCAGCATGGCATTTAACAGGTAGAGCGCATAGCGATCCCGGTGGGCAAAGGGGAGGCCATCCATGCCTAGGCACAGGTGGAGCTGGGCCGTATCACGCTCCTCCACCCTGACCGCCGCCTTGGAAGATGGTGGCGGAGGGTCTGCGTGAACGGATCGGCCTTCAAAGTTATCGAATGTCCGCATCACCAAATCCACCAGCCGCTCGTGCTCCAGGTCGCCGGCCGCCGTCACGACGGTCCGATCAGGACGGTAGAAGCGGCCCATGTGGCAGCGAACGTCGTCTTGCGTAAAGCGGCGCACCGTTTCCTTCCGCCCCAGGATCGGCCTGGCCACCGGGTGATCACTCCAGATCGCCTCGGCAAACAGGTCGTGAACCAGATCATCGGGGGTGTCCTCCACCATCTTGATCTCCTGGAGAACCACCTGTTGTTCCCGCTCAATATCTTTGGGGTCAAGGCTGGAGTGAAGGAAGGTATCAGCCAGGATATCAATGGCCAGAGGCAGGTGCTCGCCTAACACCTTGGCAAAGAAACAGGTGCTCTCGCGGCTCGTGAAGGCGTCGAGTGTGCCGCCAACGGCGTCAATCGTCCTGGCGATCTCTTGCGCGCTCCGCCGCGGTGTCCCCTTGAAGAGCATATGCTCGATGAAGTGGGAGATGCCGGCCATCTCTTCCGCCTCATCCCGAGACCCAACCCGCACCCAGACACCGATCGAGGCCGACTTGACGGCAGGCATCTGCTCGCTGAGCACAACCATCCCATTTGGTAATACCTGGCGATTGTAGGAGAGAGGGGGCATTGCTCAGGAGGACCTCTGTTCCGCTTTGGCCTGTCCCTCCGACTCCAACACCTCTTTCCGACTCAACCGGAGCTTGCCGTTCTTGTCGATGTCGATCACCTTCACCATGACCTCTTCCCCTTCCGACAAGACATCCTCGACCCGCTTCACCCGGTGTTCGGCAATTTGAGAGATATGCAGAAGGCCATCGGTGCCTGGGAGGATCTGGACAAAAGCGCCAAAGTCCATGATCTTGACGACCTTCCCTCGATAGACCTTGCCAACCTCAGGAACCTCGACGATCTTGCTGATGATCGACAACGCCTTTTGCGCTGCGGCCTCGTCAACCGAGGCGATCTCGATCCGTCCATCGTCTGAAACATCGATCTTCGCCCCAGAGTCTGCCACAATCCCGCGGATCACCTTGCCGCCTGGGCCGATGACATCACGGATCTTATCCACCGGGATCATAATCGTGATGATGCGGGGAGCATACGCCGACATATTCGGCCTTGGCGTCGCAATAGCGCGGTCCATCTGATCCAGGATATGGAGGCGGGCGCGTCGGGCCTGATCCAGTGCCTTCGGCATGAGGCTAGGTGCAATGCCATGGGTCTTGATGTCCAATTGCAGCGCGGTGATCCCTTCCCGCGTGCCGGCCACCTTAAAGTCCATGTCGCCGAGGTGATCTTCAAGCCCGATGATATCGGTGAGAATCGCTGCCTGCGCATTTTCCATGACGAGTCCCATGGCGACCCCGGCCACCGCTGACCGAATCGGAACCCCGGCATCCATCAAGCTGAGGCTTGCGCCACAGACCGTAGCCATGGATGACGACCCGTTCGACTCGAGGATATCCGAGACGATCCGAAGGGTATACGAAAACTCCTCTTTCGGCGGTAGCGCCGCGAGAAGAGCCCGCTCGGCAAGCGCCCCATGTCCGATCTCGCGCCGACCGGGACCGCGCATAAACTTGACCTCGCCGACGCTGAACGGTGGAAAATTATAATGGAGCATAAACCGTTTGGTGCCTTCCCCTTCAAGATTATCCAGGCGCTGTTCATCTTCCGAGGTGCCGAGCGTGGTGGTCACGAGGGCCTGGGTCTGACCCCTGGTGAAGAGAGCCGATCCGTGAGTCCTTGGCAGGACTCCAACCTCGGCGGTGATCGGCCGAACATCCTCGAGTGACCTTCCGTCCGACCGCTTCCCCTCTTCCAGGATCATTCGGCGCAACTCTTCGTGCTCGATCTGCTCAAATAGCCCCCTGACGGCGATCTTCCGATCGTCCGGCTCAGCGCTGAACTGGCCCATGACTTCATCAAAGAGCGCCTGCCGACGGCTGCGCTGCTCCTCCTTCTCGGCGATCCCGGTCAGGGTCCGAAGCCCCTGGCGGGCGAGAAGGCTCACGCGCTCGCACAACTCCGGATCCGGAGATGGAGCCTGGAAGGGCGTCTTTTCAACCCGAAGCTCTTTCGCCAGATCCAGTACCATGTTAATCATCGGCTGGATCCCCTTATGCCCAAACTCGATCGCCTCCACCATCACTACTTCAGGGATCTCATTGGCTCCGGCCTCAAGCATGACCACATCGCTTCTGGTCCCCGCAACAACGATATCGATGTCAGATTCTTCCATCTGGGCATAGGTTGGATTGAGGACCAACTTGCCGCCAACCCGGCCCACCCTGGCAGCCCCAATCGGTCCGAGGAACGGAATAGGCGCGATGGCAAGAGCCGCGGAGGCGCCCAGCACCGCCAAGACGTCAGGGTCGTTTTCCTGGTCAGCCGACAGGACCGTGGCGATAATCTGGACATCATTTCGATAGCCATCCGGAAAGAGGGGCCGGAGCGGACGATCGATGAGGCGGGAGGTCAGCGTCTCCTTCTCATGGGGCCGGCCCTCTCGCTTGAAGAAGCCGCCAGGGATCTTACCTGCCGCATACGCCCGCTCCTGGTAATCAACCGTGAGCGGAAAGAAATCGACTCCCTGTCGCATCTGTTTCGAAGCCACCGCCGTGACAAGAACGACCGTGTCGCCGTACCGGACTAACACTGCGCCATCGGCTTGCCTGGCCACACGCCCGGCCTCGATACTCAATGGTTTCCCTTCGATGATTTGCTCGACACGACAACTCATTTACGAATTCCCAACCTTTCGATGATCTGCTTGTACCGGTTCACATCCTTGCTCCTAAGATAATCCAAGAGCTTTCGGCGCCGCGCAACGAGGCGGAGCAGTCCTCGCCGGGAGTGAAAGTCTTTCTTATGGCTATTCAGGTGCTCGGTCAAATACCCTATTCGCCCGGTCAGGAGAGCGATCTGCACATCCGGAGAGCCGGAGTCGCTATCATGAAGACGATACTGCCCAATAATCTCTTGCTTATTTGCGGATGCCTTGACCACGGAGCCCTATCCTCCTTTCTTCTCAAATAGATACCTGTAATCGCGAGTACGATAGCATACGCCCTCAGGGGAGTAAAGTCCATTCTTCCGGAGAAAACCTGGGGCACGCAGCAAATACCGCGTCCGCCTGCCGCTTGTCGCTGTCGATCTGTTGTCGGAGCAGTGACGGGTTCTCGAAGCGTCGCTCGCCACGCAGACGTTCGAGAAAGAAGAGCGTAAGGATCTCTCCATATAACTCCTCCTCGGTCTCCAGCAGGTGGACTTCCACTCGGCGCGCCTCACCACCAAAGGTCGGGGCCCTCCCGACATTGACCAGCGCCTTGCGCAATCCCTGTTTCAACCACGTTTGGCCGGCATACACGCCATCCGGAATGAGCAGATCAGCCGTAGCGGGAAGGTTGGCTGTCGGGTACCCCAGCCCCTTGCCCCGTGCGGCGCCACGTTCGACGTGTCCACGAATCGCGTACGGACGCCCTAGATAGCGGGCAGCTTGCCGAAGATCCCCTCTTGCCAGTAAGCCGCGGATGAGCGTGGAACTCACCACCTGGCCGTCCTCGGTCATCGCAGGAACCACATCGAGTACGAACTGATGCTCCCGCCCAAGCCCCATGAGCACCTCCGGGGAGCCGGCCCTGGCGTTGCCGAAGGCGAAGTCGTATCCAATACAGACAAACCGAGCCCGAAGCCGATCGACCAGGTAGCTCTTCACGAAATCGCGCGCCGAGGTGGCAGCAAGACGAGGGGTGAAGGTGACGGCGATCATCAGGTCGACGCCAAGAGCGGCAATGATGTCCCGCTTGATCGAGAGCGGAGTGATGAGGGACGGCGCGTTTGAAGGGTTCACCACCTCTAACGGGTGCCGCGCGAAGGTGAAGACAACCGCTGTTCCCCCTTCCTGACGAGCCCACCGCACCACTCGACCAAGAATCTCGCGGTGTCCGAGATGGACCCCGTCAAATGTCCCAACCGCCACCGCAGGGGCCGGATAGTCGTCTTCCAGATCTTCAATCTGCTCGACAACAATCATTGCCCGGCAAGGACCCGTACCGGCTTTAGAACAATCCGGCGCGGGTCGATGGCAGCGAACTCCCGGCCGGCAACTGTCGCCTCAGCCAGCGAAAGGAGTTGGCGACGATACCCCAGAACTCGAACTAGATCACCCTTCTCCACCTCCAGGGGAAAGCTGAGCAGTGCGCCGGCCGACATCCCGCTTCCCTGGACAACCCCTCGAGAGGACTCAGGGTGAACCCTGACAACCGGAAGATGCCCCAGGGCCTCGCTAATGGGGATCAGTGCCTCCAGGATGCGACCCTCCGCAACGATCTGCTCGAGCTGCTGTAGCGTGAGCGCGTTCTCAACCAGAAAACGACCCGACCGGACGCGAGTCAACGCATACAGGTGTGCGCCACACCCGAGGACACGGCCGATGTCATCGCACAGGCTGCGGGCATACGTCCCCTTGGAACAACTGACCCGGAACCGGACGAAAGGCAGATCAATCTCCAGAAGCGTGAGGTCATGGATCCGCACTGCAATCGGCTGCCGTTCGACTGTTTCGCCACGCCGAGCCAGACGATAGAGGCGCTCCCCCTGATGCTTCTTGGCGGAAAAGAGCGGCGGCACCTGCTGGATCTCGCCGACAAACTGCTTCAGGACGTCCGGTAGCTTGGCAGGATCTACGGTGATATTGTCCGTCTGGGACAGCACCTTCCCATCAGCATCCAAGGTATCGGTAGTGATGCCCAGCCGCATCGTAATCAGGTACTCCTTGTCGGCCTGAGTGAGAAATTGTGCGATTCGAGTCGCGCGCCCAATACAGAGCGGCAAGACTCCGGTGGCCCTCGGATCGAGCGTACCGGTGTGGCCAACGCGGCGCATCTTGAGCAGACGCCGCACCACGTCCACCACATCATGGGAGGTCATCCCCCCAGGCTTATTGATATTCAAGACCCCGCTGAGTTCCATTGCCTCCGCCAAAGACTAATGAAGTGTTTCAGTAATGGCTCGACAGTTCCGTTCGCCCTGAGCGTGTCGAAGGGTGAATCTTGTTACGGCCTTCCGTTCATGCTTCGACTGGCTCAGCACGAACGGTCATTGTGAGTCACGACACTAGATGGGCTGATTAGCGCCCGGTCCAACTCCTGTTTTCTTGCTCGCAGCCGTTCGACGGTCTCCCAGGGCACCTCTACCCCTCCCAGCTCGGCATCCGCAACGACTCCGCCACCATGAAAATCGCTTCCACCAGTGGGCATGAGTTGATGTCGATCGGCAACGGCGAGCAGGGATGCTGTCATCTCTGGGGTATACCCTTTGTAGTAGGCCTCGATCCCTTCTAAGCCCGCCTCCATCATCATCGGCAGCAGTCGCTCCAGGTCCAGATGGTAATCGCTTGCCCCCGCGATGATCGGGTGCGCCAGTGAGGGTACACCTTGAGCCTCCCTGATCAGGCTAATCGCCTCCTGTGGGAGCAGGGTTCGACCTTCAACATAACCAGGACCCCCCCGTCTCAGAAAACGCGAGAATGCCTCGTCGACCGACGCAACGGCGCCGCGCTCTACCAGGGCCTTTGCGATATGTGGCCGCCCGACTGATCCCCCATTCGCAATAGCTATCACGCGGTCCCACTCGATCTGATACCCGAGCGCGCCTAGCCGCTCAACCATGGCGTGGGCCTGAGTCATTCTATCCGCTTGCACTCGGCCAAGGGCCTCTCGTAGGGAAGGATCGTCCGCATTGAGCAGATAGCCCAGAACATGGATCTCGTTGCCATCCAGGTTGGTACTCACCTCGATCCCCGGAATGACCTCGATCGGCAGGCCTGAGGCAGCCTCTCGCGCCTCGCCGATCCCACCTACGCTGTCGTGGTCGGTCACAGCTATCACGCGGATCCCAATGAGGGCGGCCGCCTCCACCAACTCGGCCGGTCGAAGCGCGCCATCGGAAGCTTTCGTGTGAAGGTGCAGATCGACACGACTCGCCATCGTCATTACTCCTTCGTCCCGGTAGCCTCGATCTGCCGGAACAGCTCAGCCATGTGTAGCTCCTGCTCAAGCGAATCATCAAGCAAAAAGAGAAGTTCCGGGACGTAACGCAGGGTAACCCTCCGCCCTAACTCCCCACGGAGAAAACCGGCCGCCTTCTTCAGGCCGACCAACGTCTCCTGACGCTGTTTCATGTCGCCGCCGGCCGACGCAATATAGACGCTCGCGTGCCGTAAATCCTCACTCACTTTGACATGGGTGACTGTGACAAATCCGATTCTCGGGTCCTTGACCGATCGTAAGATCAGACGACTGATCTCTTCCTGTATCAGGGTACCTACACGATCGGCGCGTCTGCCTTGCATGACCATCCTCTCCGCGACCACCAGACCAAGAACGTCAATGGGCCATCAAATCGATCTCGTAATCGAGCATCAGCGCGTCGGGGTGAGTCTCGATGAGATTTACCACTTTGGTCAGAGTCTCGTCTACCAGGCGGGAATTGTTGCTGACGCAGACAATCCCCAGCGTGGCGCGCTGCCATTCATCGAGGCGATCTACCTCAGCAACAGAGACATTGAAACGGCCTCGGATCCGATCTTTGAGGCCCTTGATAACCCGCCGCTTACCTTTGAGGGAGTTGTTGCCGGGGAGATGCAACTCGACGCGGCAGGTTCCGACGGTCATAGCCAAAATAGTTTCGAGCAACGAGTCCCGGGTTTCGCATTAGGAATAATTCGCAACCCGACACGTTGTTAGAGTTTCTGTGCTACCGATTCAAGTTCGAAGACTTCCAGGATATCGCCGACCTTGACGTCGTTGAAGTTCATCAGACCGACGCCGCACTCAAACCCGCCTTGCACCTCTCTGACATCCTCTTTGAAGCGGCGAAGCGATCCCACTCGCCCCTTGTGAACAACCTTGCCATCCCGAACAATGCGGATCTGACTGTCTCGATAGATCTTTCCCTCTACAACGAATGAACCGGCAATCGCTCCCACCTTGGGCACAGCAAAGACCTGACGAACCTCCACGCGACCAATTGACCGCTCAATATACGTGGGCTCCAGCAGCCCCTCCATCGCCTGTCGGATCTCATTGATGGCGTCGTAGATCACGGTGTAGAGCCGAATCTCAACGCCTTCCAGTTCGGCCAGCTTCTGAGTCTTTGGCTCAGGACGTACGTTGAATCCGACAATGACAGCATTAGAGGCCGAGGCCAGCATTACGTCAGTTTCGGTGATGGCGCCGACCGACGCATGAATCACCTTCAATCTGACCGCTTCGGTGCTAATCCGCTCCAGCGATTCGCGGAACGGTCCGACGGAGCCCTGGACGTCCCCCTTGATAATCATTCGAAGTTCTTTGACCTCACCATCCCGGATGCGACGGTGCAAGTCCTCCAAGGTCACGCGGTGTTTCGAACCGATCATCTCCTCGCGATGTTTCTGCTGCCGACTGATAGCGATCTGCCGTCCCTTCCGCTCGTCGGATACCACAACGAATGTATCTCCGGCCATGGGGACACCTGAAAGACCCAGCACCTCTACCGGGGTCGCGGGCCCGGCCATCTGGACCCTTTTCCCCGTCTCATTGTTCATGGCCCGTACCCGACCCGAATGTAATCCGGCCACGATCACGTCCCCCACCTTCAGGGTCCCCTGCTGAATCAACACTGTCGCGACTGGTCCACGACCTCGATCCAGTTCAGCCTCGACGATGACGCCCTTCGCTGCCCTGTGCGGGTTCGCCTTCAGTTCCTGAACCTCGGCCAGCAGCAGCAGCATCTCGAGAAGGTGATCTATGCCCACCTTCTTCTTGGCCGAAACCTCCACATAGACCGTCTGACCTCCCCACTCTTCCGGGACCAGACCATGCTCCGCCAACTGTTGCCTGGCACGATTCGGATCGGCGCCGGGCTTATCGATCTTGTTAATCGCAACCAGAATCGGGACGCCCGCGTCCTTGGCGTGGCTGATCGCCTCCAGCGTCTGGGGCATCACCCCGTCATCGGCCGCCACCACCAAGACTACGATATCGGTCGCCTGTGCTCCACGCGCCCGCATGGCGGTAAACGCCTCGTGGCCTGGCGTGTCCAGAAACGTAATCTTGCTACCCGACAGATCGACTTGATAGGCACCAATGTGCTGAGTGATTCCTCCCGCCTCCGAGGCAATGACATTGGTCTGCCGAATCGCATCCAGCAGAGATGTTTTACCGTGATCGACATGACCCATGATCGTGACCACTGGAGGCCTGGGTAGGAGCAGCGACAGGTCCTCAAGCTCCTTCGTCTCGGTCGCAGTTTCTTCCAGGGACGTCACTTCCACTGAGAACCCTAGCTGGTCGGCCGCACCTTTTACCACCTCCACATCGAGGGGCTGATTAATAGTGGTCATGATCCCCATCTTGATCAACTGCTTGATGATCTCGCTGGGGCTCATCGAGATCTTCTCCGCCAGCTCCTTCACGGTAATCGTCTCCGCAATCCGGACTATCGGGCGAGACGGAGGCGAGGGCTCACGCTCGACCTGCTCTACCTGGACCTGAGGTTCCAGCGTCGGCGGGATCACAGCCACCCTCTGTCCGGTGGGTGAGACAGACGAAGGCGGCATGAGGATCTGGGATGGCTCCCCTTTCAAACCTGCTGGCGCTACCGTGGCCTCGCGAGGAGGCTGAAGCGGCACAGAGGGCGGCTGATCGAGAACCGCTGTCCCCTTAGGCGGTTGTAGGGTAGGGGTAGATTTGGACTTGCCAGGTCCCTGCGACTCAACCGCGCCCAATCTTTTAACGGAACTCGTCCCTTCGGTTATTGGCCCACCCCCGGATGGTGCCTTTGCCTCGGCAAGCCTGGAGCGGGCGGGCTTGCCAGCCAAAACCTTGGTTGTTGTTGTCGGTGCATTTCCTGTCCTGGGGCGTCGGCTCTCCACGGGCTTAGCGTGGACCGTCGGAGCCGAAGGACCGGTCTCTATCGATTTGGGCTTGGGACGGCTTTTCTTCTGAGGCGGTGTGGCTGTCAGGAGTGCCCTCACATGGTCCTCATCCACGTTGCTGCTGTGGCTCTTCAGTTGTAAGCCCGACCGCTCAAGTCGGTCAATGAGCTCCTTGCTTGACATGCCGAGCAGTTTCGCCAGATCGTAAACCCTAATCATTCCCACTCCGGATCACCCCCAGACCTTCCGAGGCTCCGCCCTGCCCCCCAAATCGGTGGCCTGACCCGCGGCCTCTCTCGTTTCCATTTTCACCGGTATCTTTTCCAGCACTGACATCACCGCCCCTGCAAAGTGCGGATCCGTCACAGCGACGCACGCTCGAGGAGCCCCCCCGAGAGCGGCCCCCAGCTCCTCTTTACCCAGGGCCTGCATCCATCTGACGTCGACCTGTGCAGCCAAACTCCGCAACTTCGCAACCGAATTCGCTGACGCGTCTGCCGCACTCAGGATCAACCGAGCTGAATGGTGCTTCACGGCTGATTCCACTGCCTCCGTACCTGAGGCGACCTTGCGGGCTCGGCGCGCAAGCCCAAGAAGCGCAGCGACCTTGCGCGAGACACGTTCTCGGATCAGCCCTTCAAGGGCCTCCACTGTTATCGGTGCGAGCGTCACCTTCAGACAGCGCGCGAACTCATCTCTTTTTACCGCCTGATCGAGGCATGCGTGGCGCGGACAGACATACGCCCCGCGCCCGGATCCCCCGCCCAGATCCACATCCAATCTCCCGCCTGGAACAAGATGCACACGAATAAGCTCCCGCTTCGGCCGGCTGGTACGGCAGGCTACACAAGAGCGAAAGGGCGGAGAAACCACCTATCCTGCATCCCTCGAGGCGAGGGCAGCTTTCGCAACCTCGATTAATTTCTGCGCTGTCTTTGGGCCAACCCCTTCTACCTGGACCAAGGCTTCTTCTGATGCGTCGGCCAACTTCTGGTAACTGTCCAGACCAGCCTCGATCAGGCGACCGGCTAACTTTTCCCCTACGCCCGACAACTCCGCTAGCCGCAGGACAGCCGGAGGAGGACTCTCCGACACTGGCGCCGCAGCCTCGACCTCCGGCTTGATCGGCTGTTCCAACTCTTTCTGAGCCTCACCGCGGCCCTTGACATCCACCTTCCATCCTACGAGCTTGGCCGCCAGACGCGCGTTCTGTCCCCGTTTCCCAATGGCCAGAGAGAGCTGGCCATCAGCCACCAGCACATTAAGGGTATGCGTCTCCTGGACAGCTTCGACGCTCTCAATCTCAGCCGGGGCAAGCGCACTCCGAACGAAGGAGGCCGGATCGTCCTTCCAGGCGATCACGTCGATCTTTTCGCCCATCAGCTCTCTGACGATAGCCTGAACCCGACTACCACGATATCCAACGCAAGCCCCCACAGGATCCACATTGCTGTCTCGTGAGGCTACAGCCACCTTGGCGCGTTCACCCGCATCGCGGGCTACCGCCTTAATCTCAACGATCCCCTCGTAGATCTCTGGAACTTCGATCTCGAGCAGCTTAGCCAAGAGACCAGGATGCGTTCGCGAAAGAACAATCTGGGATCCCCGCGGTAATTTCTTTACATCCAGAACATACGCTCGAACCCGATCGCCGATTCTGTAATCCTCACGGGGGAGTTGCTCTCTGGGGGGGAGAATTGCCTCAGCCTTCCCGAGATTGATGATGACGTTGCCCTTCGCAACTCTCTGTACGACACCACCCACCAGTTCACCCACTCTGGCCTTAAAGGCCTGAAAC
The DNA here is from genome assembly GCF_028716865.1 of Candidatus Methylomirabilis sp. Taxonomy (NCBI): domain Bacteria; phylum Methylomirabilota (SeqCode); class Methylomirabilia (SeqCode); order Methylomirabilales (SeqCode); family Methylomirabilaceae (SeqCode); genus Methylomirabilis (SeqCode); species Methylomirabilis sp. (SeqCode). Next base: position 27,206 of record NZ_JAQUOY010000022.1, read on the forward strand.
ACGCTCTCCCGTTCAGCTTCCTTGACCCGCTGGATGATGACCTGCTTCGCTGTTTGGGCAGCGATCCGTCCGAACTCTTTTGCCTTTACCTCGGATTTGATCTCATCGCCAGGTTGGATCCCGGGGTTCAGTTGCTGGGCCTCATCAATGGAGATCTCGACATGGGGATTAGCAACCTTCTCGACAACCTTTCGCACTGCGTACAACATAAAGGAATGGGACCGTTGGTCAAACTCCACCCGCAGATCAAGGGCGGCTCCAAGGGTCTTACGGGATGCGGAGAGGATCGCCGCGCTGACAGCCTCCATCAGAACTGCCGAGCCGATCTCTTTCTCGCGTCCAACCTGTTCTATAACCTGCAGTAAATCGATGCCCATCAGTCTCACACCGGGGTAGAGAGTTTAGGGTATAGGGAAGCGCTAAATGCCTTCTTATTTTCTGTACCCTGTACCCTGAACCCTATACCCTGCTTTTTACAGGATTGGGTCCAGTCGAGCCTTTGAAATTAGCGCATACGGGATGAGGACAACCGTACCGTCCTCTCGTTCCAGTGACACGTGTCCGTCCTCGTAACCCTTCAGGATGCCAAGAAACCGCCGTTGTCCAGCAATGGCCTGCGAGGTACTGACTCTCGCCCGTTGGCCCACGAAGCGAAGAAAATCCGACTCCAGGCGGAGTGGCCGGTTCAAACCGGGAGAGGAGACTTCAAGTGTGTAAGGATGATCGATAAAATTCTCGACGTCGAGAAGGTCGCTCAGCTCTTCACTCACCTGCTGGCAATCCCCCAAGGTCACCCCCCCAGGCTTATCGAGGTAGAGACGGAGGATCCATCCGCTGGCTTCCCGACGAAACTCAACGTCTACCAGCTCAAGCTCTAACTCCGTGAAGAGCGGAAGGGCGATCGACTTGACCCGCTCTACGATCTCCCCTGTCATATCACACCACCCCTTATAAAACAAAGAGCGGGCATTGTTGGCCCACTCCATTTAAAATAGCACATTTCGCTTAGACCGTACAAGGGAAATCAAGGGGAAGTAAAGGAAAGGCAGCCTACTCTCCTTTCGCCTTTTTCAATTCTGCGATCACTCGCTCCCTCAGATGCTGGGGAACCTCGTCGTAGTGGGAAAACTCCACGGTATAGTCGCCTCGGTCACCGGTAACGGCCTTGAGTTGTGTGGCGTACTCCAATATTTCGGCTAAGGGAACCTGGACCTTGATAGTTTGCGCTTTCCCCTTGGCCTCTACGCCCATTACACGTCCCCGCTTGCTGTTCAGGTCGCCGATCACATCCCCCACACACTCATCGGGGACTATCACCTCAACCGTCATGATCGGCTCCAGAAGAGTTGGGTTCGCTTGCAGGATGCCCTTCTTAAATGCCAATGATCCGGCAATCTTGAACGCCATTTCCGAGGAATCGACAGGATGGTACGAGCCGTCGTAAAGCGTAACCCTCACATCGACGACGGGATACCCGGCCAAGCTTCCTTCTCCCATCGCCTCTACGATCCCCTTCTCGACTGCAGGTACGTACTGCTTGGGAATCACCCCTCCCACGATCTGGTTGACGAATTCGTACCCCCCACCGCGAGGGAGCGGCTCCAGCTTAATCCAGCAATCGCCGTACTGTCCATGACCCCCGGTCTGTTTCTTATGCTTCCCCTGAACCTCAGTTCGCCCGTGAATGGTCTCCTTGTACGGCACGCGGGGCGTCTTCATCTGGACATCAAGTCCGAACTTCCGCTTGAGACGATCGACTGCGAACTCTACGTGGGCCTTGCCCATCCCGGCCAGGATGGTCTCCTTGGTCTGCGGATCGCGTCGTATCTGCAGGGATGGATCCTCCTCTCGAAGCCGATGGAGTCCCACACTCATTTTTTCTTCATCCCCTCTTGTCTTGGGCGCGATGGCATACTCGATAATGGGGTGTGGAATCCCAACCGGTTCCAGGCAGATTGGGCTTCGTTCGTCGCAGAGGGTATCACCTGTGGCTGTCTCCTTCAGTTTTACGACAGCCCCCAGATCTCCCGCCCCGATTACCGGAACCGGAACCTGATTCTTGCCCCGAAGTAACACTACTTGGCCGATCCTTTCTTTACACCCTTTGGTACTATTGTAGACGTTGGAATCTGAAGGGAGCGTGCCGGAGTACACCCGGAAAAGAGTGATCTTGCCAGCGTAGGGATCGACGAGCGTCTTAAACACCAGAGCAGACAATGGAGCGTCCTCTCTGCTCTCTCTCTCAAGCCGCTCCCCGCTCCTTAGATCGATCCCCGTGCGGGCTTCACGATCTATCGGAGATGGAAAGACCTCCGCCAGGACATCAAGTAAGGGATGCACGCCGATATTCTTGAGGGCCGAACCACAAAGGACCGGAACAAGCTTTCCCTCAATAACCGCTCGCCGCAGCCCGACCTTCAATTCCTCATTCGAGAGTATTCCGGTTTCCAGATACTTCTCCAGCAGTCTATCGTCGCTGTCCGCAACCACCTCCATCAGCGCCGCCTGCAACTGCTCTGCCTTCGGCCTCAGGTCCGGTGGAATCTCTCTCTCGGAGAACTTTCCCATCCTCTCGTCCTGATAGATCAGCGCTTTCATCCGCAACAGATCGACTACACCCACAAAGGAAGCTTGTGCTCCTATTGGAAGTTGAACGGGTGTCGCCACCGGGCAGAGGTGCTTGCGAATGTCTTCCAAGGTTCGGAAAAAGTCGGCCTGCTCCTGATCCATCTTGTTGATATAAATCATTCTGGCAAGGCCTTCTGCTTCAGCGTACGTCCACACCTTCTCTGTCTGCACCTTGACGCCAGAGACGGCGCTCACCACCACAACCGCGCCATCAAGGACTCTCATGCAGTTCCGGGTATCAGTCAGGAAGATGGACGCTCCAGGGGTATCAATCAGGTTAAGCTTATACCCTTTCCACTCACAGAAGGCGAAGGCTGAGCTGACGCTCATCTTCCGCTTGACCTCGTCCTCGTCAAAGTCGGTGACGGTCGTCCCATCTTCGACCTTCCCGAGACGAGAAGTGGCACCGGCGTCGAAAAGCATCGCCTCGGTCAGCGTCGTCTTGCCCGCGCCTCCGTGGGCCACAATCGCTATGTTGCGAATCCTGGTAATCTCTACCCCGCTCATCGCCATCACCCCATATATCGCATGGCCTGCTCAACCGCGTCGAGGTTCCTTTTCGTACCACAGCGGCCGTCCCGTTGTAAAGGGGAAACCATTTCTCCGTAAAAGCAACGATGCCCTTCCCGATTCAATCGGGAAGGGCATCTTGTGCTCAAGTTCGCTCATTATTCTCAGGGACTGACCGCCCTTTCGGCACCAGGTGAATGGGCGGGCAAGGATTCGGCCGGCTTCAGTTTCGGTGCTTTCCCCTTCTCCACACGCCTGCTACGACGTTTAGCAGGCGTTGCCGGAGGCTCGGTATCGGCACCGATCTCTACCAACTCCATGGCCGCAAGCGGGGCGCCGTCCCCCATCCTGTACTCCAGCTTTGTCATCCTCGTATAGCCCCCGTTTCGATCCTTAAAGCGGCTACCGATTGAGTCAAACAGCTTTTTTAAGACGTCCTCGTCCAGGACAACCTCGGCTGCCTGTCGGCGCGCATGTAAATCTCCGCGCTTGGCTAGCGTGACCACCTTGTCTGCCAGCTTACGCAGCTCTTTGGCCTTCGCCTCAGTTGTGACGATCTTCTCGTAATGAAAGAGCGATGTCAGCAGATTACGGAGCAGCATCTCTCGATGAGCCGTAGTTCGACCAAGCTTTCTCCCAGCTTTCCTGTGTCGCATTGCAGGCACTCCTGCCTGACCGTACGAAACCCGGCCAGGCTCAGGCCCCTATTCAGGCCTTCGAGGTCTTGTCGCCCCGTTTCCCAACGGACTCACCGACAGGGAGACCTTCCAGTTTCATTCCTAAGGTCAACCCCATGCCGACGAGGATCTCCTTGATCTCATTCAGAGACTTCCGGCCGAAATTCTTTGTCTTCAACATCTCGGCCTCACTCTTGACGACCAACTCATGGATGTATCGAATATCAGAGTGTTTCAAACAATTAGCCGACCGCACCGAAAGCTCCAACTCGTCGACGCTGCGATTCAGATTATCCAATAGCTGCTTCTTCGCCTCATCGATGACAATCCCCTCCCCCTCCGGCTCTTCCTCAAAATTTGTAAATATGCTCAGGTGATCTTTGAGGATCTTTGCAGCATACGCGATGGCATCCCGCGGCAGAACGCTCCCGTCAGTCCAGACCTCCATGGTGAGTTTGTTGTAATCGGTGATCTGGCCGACACGAGTGTCTTCAACCAGGAAGTTCACCTTCCGGATCGGGGAGAAGATAGAGTCTATGGCAATAACATCGACAGGTTGTCCCTCTCGTTTGTTGCGCTCTGCGGGAACATACCCACGCCCATGGCGAACCTCCAACTCCAACTCGAGCTTGCCATCCTGCTCCAGGGTTGCAATGTGCAGATCGGGGTTCAGGATCTCGACATCAGGATCCGAAGTGATATGCGCGGCTCGAACCTCCCCCTCCGATAACGCCTTGAGGTACAGGGTCTTGGGGTGGTCAACGTGCAGTCTGAGCCGCAGCCCCTTCAGGTTGAGGATGATATCGGTGACATCTTCTTTGACTCCAGGGATACTTGAGAATTCATGCAGAGCCCCGGTGATTCGAATTGTGGTCACCGCAGCCCCCTCAATCGCGGAGAGGAGGATGCGTCGAAGCGCATTGCCGATGGTCAAGCCAAACCCACGTTCAAAGGGCTCCGTAAAGAACTTGCCGTATGTGCTGGTCAGAGATTCCAGCTCGCACTCCAGTCGCTTTGGCTTCTGGAGGCCCTTAAACTTCTGAATCATCAAAACCTCCCACGCCCACCATTATTTGGAGTACAACGCAACAATCAGCTGTTCCTCCACGGGGATAGCGATCTCCTCCCGGGATGGGATCGATCGGACAATCCCTTTCATGTTGGTCGCATCAAGCTCTAGCCAGCTCGGCAGCGTTCGCCGCTTTGCCCCTTCAAGAGCCGCCTTAATTGCCGTCAGTTCACGGCTCTTGGGCCGTACTTCGATGGTCTCACCTGGACGAACCCGATAGGACGCAATATCTGTCTTTCGCCCATTCACGAGGATATGACCGTGGGTAATCAAGATCCTCGCCTGTGCGCGGGATGCGGCAAATCCGAGGCGATGGACAATGCTGTCCAGCCGTTGCTCCAAAATCTTGACAAGATTCTCGCCTGTGACTCCCTGCTGTCGCTCGGCCAGATGAAAGTATTTCCGAAACTGAGTTTCCAGCACCCCATAGATTCGGCGCATCTTCTGCTTTTCACGAAGCTGCTTACAGTAGTCGGAAACCTTCGTCCGTCGCTGGCCATGTACGCCGGGAACGTAGTTGCGCTTCTCAATCGCACACTTGACAGAAAAGCATCGATCCCCTTTCAGAAACAGCTTCAGCCCCTCTCGTCTGCAAAGCTTGCACACGGAATCCCGATACCTAGCCACGAACCCCTCCTCCCCAGAGGGTAGTGTCACCCCTCGTCCCGTTAATACCGGCGCGAATAACGCTTCTGGCACTCCTTTCAGGGGTGACTGGGCAATACATCGGCCAGAACGACTGTGTCATACGCGTCTCCGCTTGGACGGTCGACAGCCGTTATGGGGAATCGGCGTCACGTCCTTAATCGCCACGATCTCCATGCCTGCCGCCTGTAAGGCCCGAATGGCAGCTTCTCGACCGGCACCCGGCCCTTTAACAAGCACCTTCACTTCTTTCATGCCATGGCTCATCGCCTTCTGGGCGGCACTATCCGCCGCCCTCTGGGCAGCGAATGGGGTGCTCTTCCGCGAACCTTTGAACCCTACAGAACCGGCGCTAGCCCATGATACGACGTTGCCTGCGAGATCTGTGATGGTCACAATGGTGTTGTTGAACGTCGCCTGGACGCAGGCGATCCCGTGAGCAATATTCTTGGTCTCTTTCCTGCCCCCTGCACGCCCCACCGGACGCTTCGGTTTTACTTCTTCCGCCATTCTTCCTCCAACAAGTGAGTGGTCATGGTTCATAGCTGATAGTTCATAGTTTTCAGTTTATCGCTTAGAGTCCAAATCGTGGCCTGTACTTGAGAACTCTCTATGAACTCTGAACCCTGAACTATGAACCGGTCCGGCTACACTTTCTTACCCTTCGCGCCGACCGTCCGTCGAGGCCCCTTGCGCGTCCTGGCATTGGTACTGGTTCGCTGACCACGAACGGGAAGACCCCTGCGATGCCTTAGGCCTCGATAGGCGCCTATGTCCATGAGCCGCTTGATGTTCATGGAGATCTCACGCCTCAGATCGCCTTCAACCTTGTAGTTGCCTTCAAGGGTTCGCCGCAGCTTCGTGATCTCCTCTTCAGTGAGGTCCTTGACACGGACATCCGGGGATACTCCGGAGCCCTGCAAGATTTTCTGCGAAGCCGGACGGCCGATGCCGTAGATATACGTCAGCGCAACCTCAACACGTTTTTCCCTCGGAAGATCCACACCGGCGATACGTGCCATACAACTCCCTTTCTTAGTTCAGAGTGCATAGTTCATTGTTCATAGAACGGTGCTCAAACCCATGAATGACACCATCCCCAGCTTAAACTCTGAACTATGAACCGTAAACCATCTACCCCTGGCGCTGTTTGTGCCGAGGATTTTCGCACACAACCCGCAGCACCCTTTTTCGTCGAACGACCTTACACTTCTCGCACATCGGCTTGACTGACGCCCGAACCTTCATGGCAGCCCTCGCGTCTCGAAATCGCTAATCGCCCTTAACCCCCTACCCGTTACCTATTTATATCGATAAATGATGCGACCTCGCGTGAGGTCGTATGGAGACAGCTCCACAATCACCTTATCTCCGGGAAGAATCCGAATGAAATGCATCCGCATCTTTCCTGAGATGTGCGCCAATACCTTATGTCCCGTTTCCAGTTCTACGCGAAACATGGCATTGGGCAAAGGCTCAATCACAGTCCCCTCGACCTCAACCGCTTCTTCCTTCGGCATCAGCGGCCCGCGTTCTCAGGCGACTCGTCCGCGGTCAAGCTGGTCAGGACATCTACCCCATCCTCGGTGAGCGCGACTGTGTGCTCAAAATGTGCGGAAAGAGAACTGTCGCACGTCACCGCTGTCCAGCGATCATCAAGGATCATCACGTCTGGACCGCCGGCATTGGCCATCGGCTCAATGGCCAGAACTAACCCGGGTTTGAGCATAGGACCTTGGGCTGGTGGGCCGAAGTTCGGGATCTGAGGTTCCTCATGAAGGGATCGACCGATCCCGTGGCCGACAAACAGGCGCACCACCGAGAACCCTCCCGCCTCGACAGAAGACTGTACAGCATGAGAGATATCAGAGAGATGATTCCCAGGCCGCGCAGCTATCGTAGCCCGCGTCAGAGCCTCTCGAGTCGCGGCAATCAAACGCCTGGCCTCCTCCGACACCTTTCCCACTGGAACCGTAATCGCTGCATCACCGTAATAACCATCGACAATAACCCCAAGATCCAGACTCACGATGTCACCCTCCTCAAGGCGCCTTGCCGACGGAAACGCGTGAACCACCTGCTCGTTCACAGAGGCGCAGAGCGTATACGGGTAACCACGGTAGCCCTTGAACGCCGATTTTCCCCCTCGCCTCAGTATATAGCTCTCTGCGAGGCGGTCCAGCTCTAGGGTGGTCAGTCCAGGTTCTATCAATCTTGCCAGCCTATCGAGGGTTTCCGCCACGATCCGACTGCTCTTTCGCATCAGATCAATTTCCCATGGGGACTTCAAGATCATCATGATTGAACTAATCCATCCCCCAAGGCTTGACGAATGCGTTGAGCAATCTCCTCAATCGTCCCCCGACCGTCGACCCGCCTCAGCAGCCCTATCTTTTCGTAATATGCAATCAGAGGCTCTGTTTGCTCTCGGTAGACCCGAAGGCGATGGCGAATCGTATCCTCCTTATCGTCGTCCCTCTGGTAGAGGGCCCCCCCGCAGGTGTCACAGGCCCCAATCCTCATCGGCGGCTTCGTCTCAACGTGAAACATCGATCCACAGGCCCGACAAATCCGTCGACCGGCAAGCCTCCTCACCAGATCGTCCTCAGACACCTCTACACTGATGACCCGATCTAATGGGGCCTGTAAAAGATTGAGAACTTCTGAGAGCGCCTCGGCCTGGCGGAGCGTCCTCGGAAACCCATCAAGGATGTACCCGCCGGCGCAATCTGGTCTGCGCAATCGCTCTTCCATGATCCCAATGACCACTTCATCGGGAACAAGAGCCCCTCGCGCCATGATCGACTTGGCTGTCTGTCCCAGCTCCGAACCATCGGCCACAGCTTGCCGAAGCAGGTCTCCGGCAGAGACATGGGCGACATCGAACGTGGCCGTCAGTAGCCTGGCCTGTGTCCCCTTGCCAGCGCCCGGCGGTCCCAGCAGGACAAGCCGCATCGCCCACTACCCCAGCCTGCCTTTAATTCGACTCTTCTTTAAGAATCCCTCATAGTGACGCATGAGCAAGTGAGACTCCACTTGCTGTACGGTATCCAGGGCCACACCAACCACAATCAGGAGGGAGGTCCCTCCAAAGAAGAATGGGACGTTCATCGTCGTGATCAACAATTCCGGAAGAATTGAGATAAGCGTCAGGTAGATTGCTCCGACAAGCGTAATCCGATCCAATACCTTTTCGATAAATTCCGCCGTCCTCGCTCCCGGTCGAATGCCCGGGATAAAGCCCCCGTACTTTCTCATATTATCAGCAACGTCAGTCGGGTTAAAGACGATGGCCGTGTAAAAATACGTGAAGAAAATAATAGCGACTGCATACAGCACCGTATAGGTCACCGTTGCCGGAGAAAGCGCCCTGGCCAAAGCCTGCATCCAGGGATGATTAAAAAATTGCGCGATCGTAGCGGGAAAAACGATGATAGAGGCGGCAAAGATCACCGGAATGACTCCGGCCGTGTTGATCCGCAACGGGATATGCGTGCTCTGGCCTCCATAGATCCGACGTCCAACGACCCTTTTCGCATACTGCACCGCTATCGGTCTTTGGCCGAGCGTCATGACAATGACTCCGGCCACGACCAACACCATGAGAACCAGGACAAGCAACAACGCCAGCACCTTCAATTCGCCTGTGGTCAGAAGCCGCCACGTATTCACAATCGCCTCAGGCATTCGGACAATAATGCCGGCAAAGATCAGGAGAGAGATCCCGTTTCCGATCCCCCGCTCAGTAATCTGCTCGCCAAGCCACATGAGAAAGATCGCCCCCGTCGTCAGCGTAATCGCGGTCATCAGACGAAAGCCCACTCCCGGATTTATCACGATCTGCTCGCCAATGGGGCTGCGCATGTTCTCAAGGCCGATGGCAATTCCCATGGCCTGAATGGCCGCGAGCAGGACAGTGCCGTACCGGGTGTATTGAGAGATCTTCTTACGCCCCGCCTCACCCTCTTTGCTCAACTTCTCTAATGGGGGAAAGACCACGGCGAGGAGTTGAAGGATAATCGACGCGCTGATATATGGCATGATACCGAGCGCGAGGATACTGAGGCGACGCAGCGCGCCACCTGAGAAGAGATCAAAGAAACCAAGAAGTGTCCCGCCTGCCTGCTGAAAAAACGATGAGAGCGCGTGAGCATCAATGCCGGGTGTCGGGATATGGGACCCTAGTCGGTAGGCAATCAGCGCAAGAGCGGTGAAGATGATTCGCTTCTTGAGCTCAGGGACTCTGAAGATATTTTCAACCCCCTCCATCATGTGCTGATAACCTCGACCTTCCCGCCAGAGGCAAGGATCTTCTCAATCGATCGCTTGGAGAACTTATGGGCTGCGACACTCAGAGGCTTACTGAGTGCCCCCTCGGCAAGAACCTTCAGCCCCGCCTTCAGGTCCTTGACAAGCCGCCTCTCCTGCAGCAACCCCGGGGTCACTTTGGTTCCTGCTTCGAATCGCTCCAGATCTTTCAGATTCACGGTGGCGTAGACCTTCCTGAACCTGTTGGTAAAGCCTCGCTTTGGCACGCGGCGATGCAGCGGAAGCTGGCCACCCTCAAACCAGGGATGGATATGGGCGCCAGAGCGAGCCTTCTGGCCTTTTTCTCCGCGGCCGGATGTCTTTCCGTGCCCAGAGCCGGTACCCCGACCGACACGTTTCCTGCGCCGATTCGCGCCCGCTGGCGGCTTCAACTCGTGCAGCTTCATCCCCTCTCCCTCTGCTCACTATCAACCTGCTCGACATCGACCAGGTGGACCACCTTCCTGATCATCCCTCGAATAGTCGGGGTGTCTGCGCGAATCACAAATCCATTGATCCTGCGCAGCCCAAGCCCGGCGAGGACCCTGGCCTGACGCTCCGGATGGCCGATCTTACTTTTTCGGAGAATGATACGAAGGCCTTTATCCATAGTTATGCCCCTTGCGCGATCAGCCCTTCCTGACGTACCCCTCTGGCGCGCGCGACTTCCTCAGGTGTCCGAAGCAACTGTAAGCCCTTTAATGTTGCCTTCACAACATTGTGGGGATTATCAGAACCCAGCGATTTAGACAGCACATCCCGCACGCCTGCCGCCTCCAAGACCGCACGGGCCGCCCTTCCCGCCACGACCCCAGTTCCTTGTGATGCCGGCTTCAGGATCACCCTACTTGAGCCGAACCTTCCGACAACCTCGTGAGGAATGCTCGTTCGCACCAAGGGTATGCCAATCAAGTCCTTTTTGGCTGCTTCTATTCCTTTGCGAATCGCCTCCGGTACCTCGTGCGCTTTTCCTAATCCAATGCCGACGTGTCCGTTTTGATCGCCCACCACAACAAGGGCACTGAAATGAAATCTCCGCCCTCCCTTCACCACCTTGGCGACCCGGTTAATATGGACGATGCGCTCGGCAAGATTCAACGCGTCAGCTTTGATCTGCTTCAAATCTTCTCCCTCTCTTCTATACCGGCAACTCTTCGAGCGGAATAGCTGAAGTCATCACCGCGATGTCTGATGAGCCTCGAGAGGGCTAAAAGGTCAGGCGTGTGCTTCGACCCCACTAGAGCTTCACCCCTTTCTCTCCAAGCCCAGCGGCCAGCGCCTTAACGCGGCCATGGAACTTGAACCCACCACGGTCAAAAACCACTCGAGAAATCTGAGCTGCTAAGGCCTTACTCGCCAATAGTTCACCGACTAATCGAGCAGCAGCCGTCTTATCCCCCACCTTCCCTTTTTCTCTGATCTCCCTCGAAAGGGTGGACGCGGCAGCGAGCGTCTTTCCCTGCTCGTCGTCAACGATCTGGGCGTAAATATGACGTGTGCTCCTAAAGACACAGAGCCGCGGGCAGATTGCGCTTCCGGCAACACGCTTTCTAATTCGGCGATGACGTCGAAGCCGACGTTCTTGTTTTCCTTCGTGGCCCACCAACTCAACTCCTCCTCGAGATGTGCGACACGACCTACGCCCCAGCCTTCCCGGCTTTTCGGCGAATGCGCTCACCCGCGTACTTAACCCCCTTGCCTTTATACGGCTCAGGCGGTCTGAGACTTCGAATCTTGGCGGCGACCTCTCCGACCTGCTGTTTATCCGCGCCGGAGACCGTCAGCAGATTCTGGCTTTCTACTGAAACATGAATTCCGTCAGGCAATGGAAAAATAAGAGGATGCGAATATCCCAGCATCAGTGAGAGATTCCTCCCCTGCACCGACGCACGATAGCCCACCCCGATCATCTCCATCTTCTTTTCGAATCCCTTGGTGACTCCCTCGATCATATTAGCGATCAGAGTGCGAGTCAGCCCATGAAGTGAACGATGGAGCTTATTGTCTGAGGGCCGTATACAATGAAGCTGGCTGTCTTCCATCTTCACCGCCATCGAAGGATGGAGGCGAAGTGAAAGCTTGCCCTTAGGCCCCTCGACGGAGATACTACCTCCTGCAATCTCGACTTTGACCCGATCTGAGAACGGGATTGGCTTCTTTCCGATTCGCGACATACCTACCTGTTTCCTCTGCGGTGTAGCGCTTCAGTGACTCTCACGAACTCATCTCCACCATTGGGAACGCCGCTCACGAGTCTCGCATGGCCTTTACCAGGCGTAGCACAGTACCTCGCCACCTACCCCGCGGTCCCTGGCCGCACGTGCTGTTATGATCCCCTGTGAAGTCGAAAGGATCGCGACGCCCAGACCATTCATGACCCGAGGTAGTCGCCGAGACGTCGCATACACCCGGAGCCCTGGTCGGCTGACACGGCGGAGGCCGCTCAGGATCCGCTGATCCCCCGCACCGTACTTCAAGTAGATCCGAAGCACTCGACGGTTGTCGACTTCAAGAACCTTGAAGTTTTTGATGTACCCCTCTTCCCGTAAGATCTTTGCAATCTCCACTTTCGTCCTAGAGGCCGGGATGTGAACCGTGTCATGAGAGGCCAAGTTGGCGTTCCTGACCCTGGTCAGCATGTCAGCGATGGGATCGGTCATCATGGTCAACTTACTCCACGTTCTACGTTTCGCGTTCGATGTTCCGTATCCAGAGAGCTTGATCCTTCACTCTCCTGGTGCGCAGCATTCCTACCAACTTGCTTTAATGACGCCTGGGATTTCACCTCGAAGGGCCAGATCTCGAAAGCAGATCCGGCACATTTCGAACTTCCTGAGGTAGCCACGCGGTCTTCCACAGATGCGGCAGCGATGATAGCCGCGCACCTTAAATTTCGGCTCACGCTGGCTTTTAACAATTAGCGAAAGCTTTGCCATGTGTTGCTCCCAAGCTTTCAGCGATCAGCGATCGGCTTTCAGCAAAACACATACGCGACGTGTCTTCGCTGGTAGCTGACGACTATTCGCTGTACTAGCTCTTCTGAAAGGGGAAACCGAGATGCTCTAAGAGCGCGCGCGCCTGCTCATCCGTTCTCGCTGAAGTCTCGATGGCGATATCCATTCCCCGGACGGCATCCACCTTATCGTATTTGATCTCCGGAAAGATGAGTTGTTCTCTTACTCCAAGATTATAATTACCACGGCCATCGAACGACTTAGCCGGTATGCCCCTGAAGTCCCGGATTCGCGGTAGCGCAACATTCACGAACCGATCAAGAAACTCATACATCCGATCTCCGCGCAGGGTGACCTTGCACCCGATCGGAACCCCAGTTCTCAGCTTGAACCCGGCTTCGGATTTCCTGGCACGCGTGACAACCGGTTTCTGTCCGGTCACGGCTGAGAGCTCCTCGACTGCGGAGTCGATCACCTTCACATTCGCCACAGCCTCCCCAAGTCCCATATTGATGACGACCTTCGATGGGCGTGGCACCTGCCAGATATTTTTATACTTGAACTGTCTCATGAGGGCAGGAGCAATCACATCGCGAAAGCGTTCGCGGAGTCGTGGCAGGGCGCGACGCTCGATTTTTGACTCGCTCACATCTGCCTTCACTTTCTTTTTAGTTTTGGTCACTTCCGCCATTGACCTTCCTCTAACTCACTACTTCGCCACACTTTTTACACACCCGCACCTTTTTGCCATCGGCGAGGCGACTCACGCCGACACGCACAGGGCGGTCACACTTCTTGCACACCAGCATCAGGTTGGACGCATGAATGGGGTTCTCCCGTTCAAGGATTCCTCCCTGCTTTGAGGTCCGCCCAGGCTTGGTGTGGCGCTTCACGAAGTTCACCTTTTCCACCAGGGCCCGAAGGGTCTTCGGGATCACCTTCAGCACCTTGCCCCGTTTTCCCTTATCTTTCCCAGCCACCACGGCGACCAGATCGTTCTTTTTGATCTGAAGCCCCTGTCCTACCGCCATTACACCCTCACAGACTCAGCCCTCGCCATTTTAGACCACCTCTGGCGCCAGGGAGATAATCTTCATGAACCGCGCCTCGCGTAGCTCCCGCGCCACCGGACCAAAAATCCTAGTGCCGACCGGGTTATTCTGCTCGTTCAGGAGCACCGCAGCGTTTCGATCGAATTTAATGTACGAGCCATCCGAGCGGCGTAGCTCTTTCGTCGTCCTGACCACTACCGCCTTCACCACGGCGCCCTTCTTCACCGAACCCTCCGGAATCGCCTCTTTGACGTTCGCGACAATGATATCGCCCAGGCGAGCGTATCGCTTCCCGGATCCTCCCAATACCTTAATCAAAGAGATCCGCTTGGCGCCGGAATTGTCGGCCACCTCCATGATTGTCCGCAAGCCGATCATGATCGTCTACCTTCCTCGCGCCTATCCACTACACGACCGCCTTCCCCAGGATTTCTGTGACCCGCCAATGCTTCTCTTTACTCAAAGGCCGAGCCTCTTCAATGGCAACCCTGTCACCCATGCTGCAGCGATTGTCTTCGTCGTGGGCTTTGACCTTAGTTCGGCGGCGAATCATTTTGCCATACGCCTCATGACGAACGAGGCGCTCAACCATCACCACAACGGTCTTTTGCATCTTGTCGCTCACCACGACCCCCACTAAGGCTTTTCGACGACCCCTCTTCTTCTGCTCGGTCATGGTGTCCGCTCCACCCCGGGTGATACGTGTTTACGCACGGACTCTCTCCGCACCGTCTCTCCGGCGGCGATTTCCCGACGAAGTCGGCGGATACGGGCTGGGTTCTCAAGCTGTGCCACCGACGCCCTCAACCTCAGCTTTAAGAGTTCATCTCTCATATCGCGGAGCTTTTGCTCCAACTCCGCCGCACTCAATTCACGAAACTCCTTGGCATCCATCGTCGCCCTCAGCTCGCCACCATCGTACGAGACACAAATCGTGTGGCAATGGGCAACTTATGCGCAGCAAGACGCATTGCCTCCTTGGCCGTTGCCTCTGTAACCCCTTCCATCTCGCAAAGTACACGCCCGGGTTTCACGACCGCCACCCATCCTTCCGGCGCACCCTTCCCCTTACCCATCCGAGTCTCCGCAGGCTTTTTCGTGATCGGTTTATCCGGGAAGATGCGGATCCATACCTTGCCCCCGCGCTTGACGTGATGCGTAATCGCTCGACGGGCTGCCTCGATCTGGCGATTGGTAATCCAGGCGGCCTCCAGGGCTTTTAGACCATATTCTCCAAAAGCCAATGACGACCCCCTGACGGCGATTCCGGATCGACGCCCCCGATGTTGCTTTCTGAACTTGACTCGTTTTGGTGCCAGCATCGCGTTCTAGCTCGCCACCGGGGCAAGCCCCTTGGGCCGCCGTTGACGGTCTTGAGGTATCTCCCGTTCCGGTTTGGCCGCCGCGGTCTCAGGAGTTGCCTCCCCATGGTAGACCCAGCATTTGACCCCAATCAGCCCGTACGTGGTCTTGGCCTGAGTAAACCCATAGTCGATGTCGGCTCGCATGGTACTCAATGGCATCTGACCCTCGCGATATCGCTCTGTGCGGGCAATCTCTGCTCCAGCCAGCCGACCGGAGCATACAATCTGAACTCCCTGAGCCCCAAGCCGCATCGAGGACTGCACGGTTTTTTTCATCGCCCGCCTGAACGCTACCCGTCGCATCAATTGGGAAGCAATCTGCTCAGCGATCAATTGGGCGTCCAACTCCGCCCGTCGCACTTCGACGATGTCAAGCTGAATCGGCTTTTTGGTCATACCGGAAAGAGCAACTTTCAACTTGTCGACCTCGGAACCTTTCTTCCCGATGATAATACCTGGCCTCGCGGTATGGATCACGATACGTACCTGATCGGCCTTCCGCTCGACATCGATCCCGGACACCCCAGCGTGATAGACTCGCTCTTTGATGAAGCGCCGGAATTTCAGGTCTTCATGTAGGGCGTCTGCATACCCCTTCACGGCAAACCACCTGGACCTCCATGGTTTGATGAGGCCCAGCCGAAATCCTATCGGGTGTACCTTCTGTCCCATCACACCTCCACCTTCTCGTTTCAACCAGAACTTACAGGAGCGGGCTCATCCCGCCCTTCCGCAAGGTACGCGTCAAAGGGCAGCTTCCTTCTCTGTGAGGACAATAGTGATGTGGCTGCTCCGTTTCCTTATCGGGTTCGACCGTCCCATAGCACGAGGACGGAATCGCTTCATGGTCGGGCCCTGATCCACAAAGGCCTCCTTGACGAACAGACGATCGATATTCTTTGCGCCGTGATTATGTTGGGCATTGGCAAGCGCCGACTTCAGAATCTTCTCGACAGCCCTGGCGGCATACTTTTTCGTATACTTCATGGTATCGAGAGCCTGGTTAATGCCGCGACCACGAATAAGATCAACGACAAGTCTCACCTTACGTGCCGGAATTCCAATATAGCGACCGACTGCGCGACATTCCATGATCGATTCGACTCTCTTTATTTGAGTGCAGTGGAACGAGCGGTATGCGCTCCGTGCCCACGGAAGGTCCTGGTTGGAGAGAACTCCCCTAGCTTGTGCCCGACCATATTCTCGGAAATGTAGATCGGGATAAACTTCTTGCCGTTATGGATTGCCAGCGTATGCCCGACGAACTCAGGAAGAATAACGGATCGTCTCGACCATGACTTGATGATCTTCTTCTCTCTTCCTTCGTTCATCGCCTCAATCTTCTTGAGAAGCTTCGGTTCAACGAACGCACCCTTTTTCAGTGACCTCGGCACGCTAACCTCCACACAAGGTTTCGGGTTCTAGATTCCGCGTGTACTCACCCCGAAACGCGAAACTTATTTTCTTCGCTTTACAATGAAGCGATCTGACGGCTTTCCCTTCTTCCTGGTTTTCCGCTCGAGCTTGCCCCAGGGACTGCAGGGATGGCGGCCACCGGAAGTTTTCCCCTCGCCACCACCCAACGGGTGATCATGAGGGTTCATGGCCACACCTCGAACTGCTGGCCTGATCCCAAGCCATCGTGACCGACCGGCCTTTCCCAGCGACACGTTCTCATAATCCAGGTTTCCCACCTGACCAATGACCGCCATACAATCAAGGCTGATCCGACGTAACTCACCCGAGGGAAGCTTCACCAAGCCGAGGCCGCCCTCTTTGGCCAAAAATTGTACACCGGAGCCGGCGCTTCTGGCCAGTTGCGCTCCCTTGCCGGGCTTCAACTCAAGATTATGAAGCGTCATACCGACTGGAATAGCGCGTAATGGGAGAGCGTTTCCGACCTTGACTTCCGCATTCGGGCCTGACATCAGCCCCTCCCCGACCTGAAGGCCCAATGGCCCAACGATGTATCGCTTTTCCCCGTCCGCGTAGTGGAGGAGAGCAATCCGCGCGGACCGGTTCGGATCGTACTCAATCGATGCCACCTTGGCAGGGATTCCGGACTTGTCTCGCTTAAAATCAACAAGGCGATACTGCCGCTTGTGACCACCCCCACGGTGACGGACGGTAAGTCTGCCGACCTTGTTCCGACCCCCACTCTTCCGAAGCGGACGGAGGAGTGTCCCCTCCGGGGTGGACCTAGTCACATCAGCGTATTCCAGAACCGTCTGGAAACGCCTGCCAGAAGATGTCGGTTTGTATGCTCGGATAGGCATCTACGCTCCCTCGAAGAATTCGATAGCTTCCCCTTCTTTCAGAGTGGCTATCGCCTTCTTCCAACCGGGTGTGCAACCGACAAAGCGGCCCACTCGCTTGAGTTTACTCTTGACGGAGAGAGTCCGCACCTGAAGTACCTTTACTCGAAACAGCGATTCGACCGCACGCTTGATCTCGATCTTATTAGCATCGCGAGCCACTTCAAAAAGGTACTGGTTGGTGTGTTCCTTCAAATCCGTGCCCTTCTCGGTAAGAAGAGGGCGACGAATAATCTGATATGCCTCTCTCATGGCCTCCACGCCTCTTCTACCACACTGACCGCATCCTTGGTCATGATAAGGGTATCGTGCCTCAGGATATCGTACACGTTTAACCCCTGCGTCGGTACCAGCGTGCATTGGGGTAAATTGCGGCAGGACTTGACGGTCGCATCACCGTGCTGAGCCTGGCCTGTCACGATTAAGGCCCGCCCGGCAATCCCCAATCGATCGAGCAGCATCTTGAATGCCTTTGTGCTCGGCTCCTCCAGCGAGAGGCTATCCAACACCATAAACTGACCGGATCGAACCTTCCCGGAGAGGGCAGCCCGAAGCGCTGCCGCCCGTACCTGCCGTGGGACCACGTAGCCGTAGCTCCGAGGCTTGGGTCCGAAAACCGTCCCCCCACCACGCCACAGGGGTGAGCGTCTCGTTCCAGCACGAGCTCGACCAGTCCCCTTTTGCTTCCAAGGTTTTTTCCCGCCCCCGCGAACCTCAGACCGTGTGCGAGTTGAAGCGGTCCCCTGACGACGATTGGCAAGTTGCATTTTGACAACGTCATGCAACAGCTGCGGAACGGCAGCAGCATCAAAAACCGCCTCATCGAGGGCGACATCGACTGTTTTCACGCCGTTCGCATCCAACGCCTGGACCATAACTGACATCGTCTTAGCCTCGCTTGCAGATCGTGACCAGGCCCCCTGCCGGGCCAGGCACAGCGCCCTTCACCAGTACCAGGTTCTGCTCCTGGATGACCTTCACTACCTTCAGCCCCTTGACACTTGCGGTATCTGTACCCATCCGTCCCGGCATATGGTGTCCCTTGAAGACCCTGGACGGAAAGGACGATGCGCCGATCGAGCCTGGGGCCCGGTGAAACATGGAACCATGCGTCTCGGGACCGCCCAAGTACCCCCACCGTTTGACCCCGCCCTGAAACCCTTTCCCCTTCGTGATACCAGTCACCTGAACTTTCTCTCCCGGCTCAAAGAGACCAACGGTAAGAATCTGGCCCACAGCGTACTTCGAGCCCTCCGGAAGCTCCACGCGGAACTCCTTGAGATGCTTCTGCGGGGTCACCTTGGCTCTGTCGAAGTGGCCCTTGAGCGCCTTGGTCACCTTCTTGGCCTTACGTTCCGCCTGATAGCCGATCTGAATCGCCTCGTAGCCGTCAGTGCCGGTGGTCCTCAGCTGTGTCACCGGACACGGTCCCGCCTCGATGATGGTCACCGGGATGGCGGCCCCGCTATCGTCAAATAATTGCGTCATCCCAATCTTTTTACCAAGCAATCCGATACTCATGTCACAGAACCTTTGGCTTGCAGCAAGCAGCTTTTCGCGAGGAGCCGGAAACTGACTGCTGTTAGCGGCTAGAGCTTGATCTCGACATCGACACCGGCCGGCAGGTCAAGTCGCATCAGGGCGTCTACCGTCTGAGGTTGCGCCTCCAGGATGTCCATCAGGCGAATATGAGTCCGAATCTCGAACTGTTCGCGCGATTTCTTATCGATATGCGGTGAGCGCAGAACCGTAAATCGGCTGATCTTAGTCGGCAGCGGGATGGGCCCGGACACCCGTGCGCCCGTTCGCTGGGCCGTGTTGACGATTTCCCTGGCCGACTGATCAAGGATTCGGTGATCATACGCCTTCAGTCTAATTCGGATACGTTGATTTTCCATAGGTCCCTGATCTGCCCCCTACTCCATCACCTCGCTCACCACGCCGGCCCCCACGGTGCGGCCCCCCTCGCGGATCGCGAAACGCAGTTCCTTCTCCATGGCGATCGGCTGAATCAGTTCGACCGCGAGACTCACGTTGTC